>DATAIY010000489.1:0-4763 GCA_036262475.1 Solirubrobacterales bacterium | reverse complement strand
ATCTGACTTTGCGTGTCGGCCGCCGAGCTGCCGACCGAGCCGACCGCCGCGTTGACCTCGGCGCAGATCGCGTCACCCTGGGTGATCAGCGCGTCTTTGCTCAGCGTCGGCGTCGATTCCGTCGTCTTTTCGGTCGACGCCGTGGATTCGGAGCCTCCGCCGCCGCCGCAGCCGGCGGCGGCCAGCGCCAGGAGCGCGGCCAGCGAGAGGGCAATGGTCAGATGCTTGGAAGGTCTCATCGGGGCGACGCTAGCAGAGCGATTCGACACTTATGCAGGTACTTAGAGCTGCGCCCCAGGGGCTCGAACCCCGACTTCCTCGTCCAGAGCGAGGCGTGCTGCCATTACACCAGGGCGCAAAGAGACCGTCTGAGGATATCTAGCCGATCGCCGAGAGGTCGCTGCCGGGGTCGCCGATGAGGTCACGGGCGGCGGAGACGTCGACGCCGTCGGCGAGCATTCGTCGCGCCTGCGCGAGGTCTTCGGAGCGACCGACGCTGAGCGCGCCTGCGACGCGACCGTCCTTCAGATACCAGACCGAGAACTCGCCGCCGTCGCGATCGCCGCGCCAGACCTCCTCGTCCCACTCGCGCGCCGGTCCGACGTACTCGAGGCTGGCCCAGTCCGCCAGGTCGCTGAAGAAGTAGGGGACGACCTCGTAGTCGCGATCGTCGCCGAGCATGTTGCTGGCGGCGTGGATGCCCTGCTGCATCGCCACGTCCCAGTGCTCGACCCGCAGCCGCCGGCCGTGGACGGCGCTGTCGTAGGAGCAGCAGTCCCCCGCCGCGTAGATGCCCTCGACCGAGGTCCGCAGCTTCGAGTCGCAGACGATCCCGTTGTCGACCTCGAGGCCGGCTCGCTGGGCGAGCATCGCGTCGGCCCGGACCCCGGCGCCGACGACGACGGCGTCGCACTCGACGCTGAGCCCGCTCTTGGTGACGATCGCGCTGACCGCGCCGTCGCCCTCGAAGGCCTCGAGCTCCTCGCCGCCGTGGAAGGAGACCCCCTTCGATTCGATCAGCGCCTGGAACCAGCCACCGGCGTCATCGCCGAAGGTCCGCGAGAGGGCGACGTCCTCCATCGCCACGATCGAGCACCTGGTGCCCATCGCGGTCAGCGAGGCGGCGACCTCGGTGCCGATGTAGCTGCCGCCGATCAGGACGACGTGCTCGGCGGCCTCGGCGTCGGCGCGGATCGCGTCAGAGTTGCCGAAGGCGCGCAGATAGTGGATGCCCTCGTTCTCGGCGCCCTCGACGCGGAGGATGTTGACCATCGCGCCGGTGGCGATCAGCGCCTTGCCGAAGGCGACCTCCTCCCCGCCCTGGACCTTCACCGTACGGCTTTCGGTGTCGAGCGACATCACGTTGCGGCCGCTCAGCAACTCGACGCCGTTCTCCTCGTACCAGGAGCGCGGGTTGACGTAGGCGTCGGCGCGCTCGGCCTCGCCCCGCAGGTACTCCTTGGAGATCGGTGGCCGTTCGTAGGGCGGCTCCGGCTCGCGGCCGACCAGCAGGACCGAGCCCTCGGCGCCGCGCTTGCGCAGCTCCGCCGCGCAGTGGGCGGAGGCCATTCCACCGCCGATTAGGAGAAAGTCGACCTCGCGGTCAGCCACCGTTGCTGCCGTTGCCTTCCGGTCCGAAGAGCGCCTTGAGGTCGTCCTCCTTGCCCGGATCCAGCACGGCCAGAACCTCGTCGCCCACCTCGAGCACGGTGTCGGCGCTCGGCACGAAGCCCTTGCCCGATCGCAACACCGAGATCAGGAGGCTTCCCTCGGGCATGCTCAGGTCGCCGACACGGCGACCGATCAGGCCGGAGTCCTTGCCGAGCAGCATCTCGATGATCTCCAGCTGCTCCTCCTGCAGGTCGAGCAGGTGGACGAGGCCGTACTCGGGCACCTCGTGCTCGAGCAGGCGCAGGATCAGGTCGGTCGCCGAGACCGAGGGCTTGATGTTGAGAAGGTCGAAGTGCTGGCGATTGCGCGGGTTGTTGACCCGGGCGATGATCTGCTCGACCAGGTACTTCTCGCGCGCCACCTGGCAGATCAGCATGTTGTCCTCGTCGTCGCCGGTGAGGGCGATGACCATGTCGGCGCGCTGGATGCCGGCCCGCTCCAGGACCCAGAGCTCGGAGGCGTCGCCGTAGGAGACGTTGTGCTCGAGCTCCTGCTCGACGGTCAGGTAGCGGCGGCGATCGCTCTCGATCAGCGTCACCTCGTGCTCCTTGTCGAGCAGCTCCCGAGCCAGGTTCCAACCGACCTTGCCCGCTCCGACGACGATGATGTACATACGGCCCCAGACCTCGCTCTCTACGCGGCTTCCGCGGCGCCGTCGGGAGGAGCTCCGCCACGGCCCCCGGACTCGCGGACGGCGGTCTCGAGCATGTCGATCGCGACCCTGGTCGGGCAGACCGTGTGCAGGCCCTGGCGCTGGTACCACTCGGCCCGCAGCGGGTCGAGCACGCGGGCGATCACGGTCGGCACGTCGTAGCGGCGCTGGGCGATCTGGGCGATGACGATGTTGGTGTTGTCGCCGTCGGTCGAGGCGATGAAGACGTCCGCCTGCTCGATCCCGGCGGCGACCAGCGCCTCGGTCTCGAGGCCAGCCCCGACCGTGAACTGGCCGCCGAGGTCCTCCCAGCTCTTCTCCAGCCCCACCTCGAGGCGGGCGTGAGACTCGGGGTCCTCGTCGAGGCACGAGACTTCGTGGCCCTCGCGGAGCATTCCCCGCGCGACCGAGGAGCCGACTCGGCCGCAGCCGACGATGACGATGAACATGGGCCGGATACTAGATGGGCCGGGCTATTCGGGTTCGGGCGGAGCGGTAAGCAGGACGCGGCAGGGAGCTTTCTTGAGGACGTACTCCGTCGCGGCACCGATCTCGGCCGGCTTGGCGGCGCCGATCCCGCCGATCATCGCGCCGCCGCGGATCTTCGTCGGCGGCTCGCCGCCGATCACGATCGCCTCGGCGCCGCTGCGCCGGGCCGCCTCGAGGATCCCGGCGCCGACCTTGCGGGCCCGGATCACCTCGGTGGTGACGTCGACGTCCTCGTACTCCTCTCCCACCTCGCGGGCCCGCGACAGTGCCCGCTGGGCCTCGTCCTCGCGCTCCTGCGGCAGCTTCGCGTCCAGCGGCAGGGTTAGCGGTACTTCGATCACGTAGACGACGTCGAGGCGCGAGTCGGTGTCGCTGCCGTCGGACTCCTCCTGCTCGGCCGCCGCCAGCCGCCCGGCGGTGGCGACGATGTCGTCGTCGAACTTGGTTCCGAACACCGGCACGAGGATGTTGCGGAATTCGACCTCCGGCACCTGTTTGGTGAGGGCGTGCTCGGGGACCGAGACCCGCTTGGTCAGCGTCGTCCCCTCGAAGAGCTTGCGGTAGACGACGTAGAAGAGGAGGCCGAAGGCCATCCAGCCGATCCCGACCCAGCGGGCGGTCGTGTGGTAGGCGAGGACGCTGATGAAGGCGAGGCCGCTGAGGATCGCGGCGACGATCGCCGGCAGCGGCAGCTCGGCCCCCCTCCAGCGGATGCCGAGCGGGATCCGGAAGGGCCGCGACTTGTCCGGCGCCTTGACCCGCAGGCGGATGATCGAGAGGTGGGCGATCGTGATCGCCAAGGTCGCGCCGAAGGCGTAGATCCCGGCCAACAGCTTGACGTTGGTCGGGATCACCAGGCCCAGGGCGATGAAGCCGCAGATCGTGATCGCGACGTAGGGGGTCGCCTTGCGCCTCTCGAGCTTGCCCAACCAGCTGGGGATCTGGCGGTTGATCGCCAGCGTGTAGATGTGGCGCGAGACCCCAAGCATCGAGGTGTTGGCGGCCCAGAACAAAACCGGGGCGGCGATCAACGCCACCATCCAGCGCATCGCTTCGGCGACCCAGTGCGGGTGGAAGGCGGAAACCACGCCCAGCACCGGCTCCTCGACGAACTGGCCGCCGAGGGCGGTTTCGGGGCCGTGCGGCCCGGCGACGACCGGCACCGCCATCAGCGCGATCGCCGCCATCCCGGCGTAGACGAGTGGGACCGCGATCGCCCCCAGGGTGGCTACGCGTTTGAGCTCGCGCGGGTTGACTTCGATGTCGGGAGCGAGGTCGGAGGCCGCCTCGATGCCGGCGTAGGCCAGCATCGCGATCACAGCGGCGTAGACGATGTCCTTGAAGTTGGGCTGGGTGAAGAGGTTGAGGTGGGCGGTCAGCCGGTCCGGGTGCATGACGACCAGCAGCCCGACCACGATCACCGCCAGCTGCAGGCCGAGGTCGGCGAGGGCCAGGAAGGCGAGGGAGCGCTGGCGGCCGCGGCCGGTGACGTTGAGGATGTTGAGGACGCAGACCGCGGCGATCACGATCGCCGCGACGCCCACTTCGTAGCCCTCCTTGCCGAAGCCGCTCCAGATCGGCTCGAGGTAGTGCGGAACCGAGATCGCCGCCAGGGCGAGCACGATCAGGTAGTCGATCAGGATCGCCCAGCCGGCGATGAAGGCGATCAGCTCGTTGAAGGCGTGGCGGGCGAAGGTCGAGGAGCCGCCGCGCTCGCGGAACATGGCGCCGCCCTCGACGTAGCTAAGCGTGGTCAGGCCGAAGAGCAGGCCGGAGGCGAGGAAGATCAGCGGCGTCAGCCCGAGGCCACGGTCGGCGACGACCCCGAGGGCGAAGTAGATCGAGAAGCCGACCGCCGAATAGGCGGCAGCGAACAGCCAGGGGACACCGAGGCCGCGCTGTCGCCGACCCTCCTTCCCCGGCGAGCCCGGCTTGGGTGCCGGCGGGGCAC
>DATAIY010000488.1:0-2189 GCA_036262475.1 Solirubrobacterales bacterium | reverse complement strand
GTAGGGAGCGGCGAGGGTCCGCGATGGCGGTGCTTGTACGGTGAGAAAGTACCGGCAGACCCGACGCGCGGCCGCGGCCGGCGCTCTCGTCCTTCCGCTGTTGGTTCTCGTGCTTGCCGCCGTCATCGTCGTGGAGCAGTTCCCCCAAGGTCTGATCGTGCTCGGAGGCGTTGCGGTCGCTCTCGGCGCCGCCTGGTACGGCCTCCTGCGTAGCGGCGCGGCCAGGGTGCTCGGGGCTGGCATCGCCCTGCTGGCGCTGGCGGCGGCGGTGATCGTGGCGATCGCCAATGGCGGCCATCTGGTCGAGTCCCTGCTGATTGTCGCCGGCTTGGCGCTCGCGCTTGTCGCGGCCCGCTCTGCCTTCACGGTCCACGTGCCGCTTCCCGCTGCGCCGGCGCCGACGCGGCCGGTCCTCTTCTTCAACCCCAAGTCCGGCGGTGGCAAGGCAGAGCGGTTCAATCTCGCCGAAGAGGCCCGCGCCCGGGGAATCGAGCCGGTTGAGCTGACGCCCGGCAGCGACCTGGAGCAGCTGGTGCGCGCCGCGGTGGCCCGCGGCGCCGACGGGCTGGCGATGGCCGGTGGCGACGGCTCCCAGGCGGTCGTCGCCACCGTCGCGGCTGAACTGGACCTCCCCTACGCCTGCATCCCGGCCGGCACCCGCAACCACTTCGCGCTCGATCTCGGAGTCGACCGCGACGACGTCGTCGGCGCCCTCGACGCCTTCGTCGACGGCGGCGAGCGACGGGTCGATCTGGCCGAGATCAACGGTCAGGTCTTCGTCAACAACGTCTCATTGGGCCTCTACGCCGAGGCCGTCCAGCAGGAGGGCTATCGCGAGGCGAAGCTGCGAACGATCCTCGGCACGGTGCCGGAGGCGCTCGGCCCCGGCGGCGGTGGGTCGCACCTGCGCTGGACGGGATCGAACGGCGAGGAGCGATCCTCGGGCGCGGCGATCCTCGTCTCCAACAACCGCTACCGGCTCGGGCGGGCGATCGGCTCGGGCACCCGCCCGAGGATCGACGAGGGGAAGCTCGGGATCACGGTGTTCTCCGGCAGGGTCGAGCGCGGCCAGCATCGGCGACCCTGGCAGGAGTGGTCGGCGAAGGAATTCGAGGTCGATGGCGACGGCCCGATCGCCGCCGGCGTCGATGGCGAGGCGATGAAGTTCGAGCCGCGGTTGCGCTTCCGCATCAGGCCCGGAGTGCTGCGGGCGCGGATCGCTGAGTCGCACCCGGGTGCCTCGCCTTCCGCCGGCATACCCGAGGGCGCCTTGGAGGGGGTCCATGCCCTCGTGCGGATCGCCGCGGGGAAGAATCCGAAGCGAGCCTGAGGGGGAGGGGCTGATTTGGTAGAGCTTGCGGGCGGGATCTTCTCGATGGGCACCGACGGTAGCTACGGCTACCCGGCCGACGGAGAGGGGCCGGCCCACGAGATCCAGCTCTCGCCGTTCGCGATCTCGCGGCATGCGGTCACCAACCGACAGTTCGCGGCCTTCGTGGCCGCCACCGACCATCGCACCGAAGCTGAGCGGTTCGGCTGGTCGTTCGTGTTCGGCGGCCTGCTCCCAGACGATTTCCCGCCGACCCGGGCCGTTGCCGCAGCCCCCTGGTGGCGGCAGGTCGAAGGCGCCGACTGGGCTCACCCCGAGGGACCGCACAGCAGTTGGCAGGGACGCCCTGACCACCCGGCGATCCACGTTTCGTGGAACGACGCGGTCGCGTTCTGCTTCTGGAGCGGAACCCGCCTGCCGACCGAGGCCGAGTGGGAGTTCGCCGCCCGCGGTGGCGGTTCGTCCCGCTTTCCCTGGGGCGAAGAGCTGGAGCCCGGGGGGGAGCACCAGATGAACGTCTTCCAGGGCACCTTCCCCGGGGGTGACACCGGCGAGGACGGCTTTGTAGGCACCGCGCCCGTCGGATCCTTCCCCGCCAACGGATACGGCCTCTGCGATGTCACCGGGAACGTTTGGGAATGGACCGCCGACTGGTTCGACCCCGGCTACTACGCGAGCAGTCCGCGCTTGGACCCGCCTGGGCCCGAGACGGGCACGATGCGGGTGATGCGCGGCGGCTCCTACCTCTGCCACGCCTCCTACTGCAACCGCTACCGGGTTGACTCCCGCAGCGCTAACGGGCCCGACGCCTCGACCGGCAACCTCGGATTTAGGATCGCCCGCTGACGCGCAGTCGTAG
>DATAIY010000487.1:0-7701 GCA_036262475.1 Solirubrobacterales bacterium | reverse complement strand
CTCTTATTGGAGGCCCTGACGCTCGCCTGGAACGGGGTCGGAACAGGGGTGCTTCTCGCCACCGCCATAGCGGCGCATTCCGTCGCGCTCATCGGCTTCGGGCTGGATTCGATGATCGAGGTCCTCGCCTCGCTTGTCGTCATCTGGCAGCTAAAGGGGATACCCGGCGAGCGCGACCATCGAGCCATGCGAATAACCGGCGCAGCATTCGCCCTCCTCGCCGTCTACGTGTTGGTTCAATCAGCCCGCGTGCTTCTCGATGGGGCACACCCAGGTACATCCGCCCTCGGGACGGCCTGGGTCGCTGCCACCGTGGCGACGATGCTGCTGCTCGCCGCAGGGAAGCATCGGACGGGAGCGCGGCTCGGAAACGTCGTGCTCACGGCCGAGGCACGGGTCACCCTTATCGACGCATATCTCGCGGCGAGCATCCTGCTCGGCTTGACTCTTTCGGCTGCATTCGAGTGGTGGTGGGCCGATCCGGTGGCCGCGCTGATGATTGTCGGCTACGCCGCAAAGGAGTCTCGTGAGGCGTTTGCGTGGCAGCCGCCCCGGTAACCAGCAGAAGCCTCAGTCATTCTCGCGCTCGACGTGGACCGCAATCCATCGCCCGTTTGAGCGGCTGGCCTCCACATCGACCAAAAGTCCCTTACGTAGCGCACCGAAACCGCTCAAATGCTCGTAGCGAGTGGAACACCCCCGAGCAGCGTCGCCTTCTCCGCGACCTCAGTGGAGCGATGAGAGGATTGCCGCCGGGGTGGACTTCTCGGGACTCATACAGCAGTTCGATGAACGGCCAAACGTCCGAGGGAAGCAGTTCGAGCGCGTTGCCGCTGGTTCCTGCTGAAGGCGCCCGAGTACCGGGGCAGGTTCCGCCGAGTCTGGATGTGGGCGGAGTGGCCAGCTTGATCGCGTAGTCGTGGTCATAGGTCTTCGCCTGGATCGCCCAGAGACAGTCATTCAGCGTCACTTGGCGCTCCTCAATGAGCCTGACTTGCCCTGACGCCCTCTCAGCGCCCCAAAGCGTTCCCGCCCTCGTCGTCAGGGAGACAAACCTGGTGCAACTTCAAGCGATGCGGACGCTTCCTCGCGGCATCGCACCGCACTCCTTCGGCGTTCGGCAACGGGGGTAGGGAGCAGCGCCCTCCTGCTACCGATTCGCCCCGAGCTGCCAGCCCCGTTGCTACCGATCAGCTACCGATTGTGAGCGGGGCGGGGTTTCTCAGGCGTGAGCCGCCATGCCTGGAGATCCCGGCCTGAAGCGGCGAATACACCGCCGTGTCGCGGCTTGTCGCGTTCTGACGGGGAGACTGTGTAAGTCGGGGCGGCTGGATTTGAACCAGCGACCTTTCGGCCCCAAACCGAATGCTCTACCAGACTGAGCCACGCCCCGAGAAACGGATTCTAGGCCCATTCGGCACGCACGCGGTCCATCCACGCTTGGAGCCGGGACCGCAGATAGGTGTTGCGAGCGCCATATCTGTCCCGCCAGTTGACCACTGTTCGACTTCCGCTGGAATTTGATCGATGAGGGATCTACCGCGACCACCTACGCCCAAGACTCGCAGAGATCCTCGGGGTCCTGGTCGGCGTGGTGCTGGAATGAGAAGACGACCGGGTTCGACGCAAGATGGCGAATCCGGGTCGCCCCAAGACGCACGACGGCGGGGTCTGAGTTGCAGATAGCCACGACGTTTCGAGAGTGCTTGGAACCCTCACCGATGTACGTGCAGACAAAATCTCGGAACGTCGGCTCCTCCAGCAGCACCGGATATTCGATCCGTCCCCGCTCATAGGCAGCTTCTCGACGACGTCGATGAATCGCCTTCATGACCTGACCCGCACAGCGGGACGCAAGCGTGCAGCCCTTGGTCTGCCCGATGGGCAGACCCCCGGACCCATTGATAGATCGTGCCTCGTGGAAGCGCAAGGCGCTCCGCGACGTCGGCGCCAGCCAAGGCGCTAGCGTTCGCGGCGATGGCCGTCGTACGCCCGTTCCAGGCCCTGCACTACGACCTCGACAAGGTCGGGTCGCTGGACGCCGTCGCCGCCCCGCCCTACGACGTGATCGACGCCGCCGGGCGAGCGCGCCTGCTGCAGCGCTCTCCCTACAACGCGGTCGCGATCGACCTGCCGAAACCGTTCGACCCCGCCGACCCGGCGAGCAATCCGGAGGGAGATCCGTACGAGGAGGCGGCGAGGACGATGGACGCCTGGCGCGCCGAGGGCGTGCTGGTCGCCGACGACGAGCCGGCGATCTGGGCGCTGACCCAGGACTACACGGCGCCCGACGGCAGCGCCCACAGCCGCCACGGAATCCTCGCCCGGGTTCGAGTGGAGGACTACGAGACCGGCGCCGTGCGCCCGCATGAGCGGACCCACCCGGGGCCGCTGCTGGACCGGCTCGAGCTGACCCGCGCCACCCTGCACAACCTCTCGCCGATCTTCTCGCTCAGCACCGAGGACGCCTGGCCGCTGGTCGAGCCGGCGGTCCAGGGCGAGCCATGGGGGGTGGCGACCGACGAGGACGGCACCGTCAACCGGGTCTGGCGGGTCGGCGACCCGGCGATCCTCGACGCCGTCACCGAGCGCCTGGCCGGCGCCCAGCTGCTGATCGCCGACGGGCACCACCGCTATGAGACCGCCCGCGCCTACCGCGACGAGGTCGGCGGCGAGGGCCCCCAGAACTACACGCTGATGTCGTTGACCGGCCTCGATGACCCCGGCCTCACTGTCTTCCCCACCCACCGCCTGCTCTCGGGCTTTGCCGATGACCCGGAGCGCCAGCGACGCCTCGGCGGCGGCCTGCGTGAGCTCTTCGAGTCGGTCGAGGTGAGCCGGGAGGACCTCGACCCCAAGGACGAGGAGGGCGTCGGGGTCTTCGGGCTCTACGACAGCTTCCACCGCCAGGCCTACCGGCTGCGACTCAAGGACACCGCCGAGCTCGACCGCCTGCTGGCCGGCAAACCGGAGGCCTACCGCCGCCTCGACTCGGCGATCCTCGAGACGCTGGTGCTGAAGGGACTGGCGGGGATGAGCGACGAGGACATCGACGCCAGGCGCGGACTCGAGTACGCGAAGAGCGTGCGCGACGCGCTCGCGATGGTCGACGACGGCCGCTACGACGTCGCCTTCATCCAGCGGCCGGTTCCGGTCGAGCAGGTCCGCGCCATCGCCGAGACCGACGAGAACATGCCGCCGAAGTCGACCTACTTCTTCCCCAAGGTGATGACCGGGATGGTCTTCAACCCAGTCGGCTGAACGCGGCGGCGTAGGCTTACGCCGTGGTCAAGATCTACACCAAGAAGGGCGACGACGGCAGCACCTCGCTCTGGTACGGCGGCCGGGTCCCCAAGCACCATGGCCGCACCACCGCCTACGGCTCCCTCGACGAGGCCTGCTCGGAGCTCGGCGTCGCCCGCGCCCTCTGCGGGACCGAGGAGGCCGAGCTGGCCGCCGACGTCCTCCGCCTCCAGAACGACCTCTTCGTCGCCGGTGCCGAGCTGGCGACGGCGGCCGAGGCGGCCGGGCGGCTGGAAGACGGGGTCAGCCGCACGACCGAGGCGATGGTCGCCGAGCTGGAGCGCCTGATCGACCGCTACATGTCAGAGGTCGACCTCCCCCCCAAGTTCGTCATCCCCGGCGGCAACCAGCTCTCCGCCCAGCTCGACGTCGCCCGCACCGCGATCCGCCGGGCCGAGCGCCACATCTCCGCCCTCGCCGAGGCCGGCGGGCTGAGTGGGGAGACCGTGATCCACTTCGTCAACCGCGCCTCCGACCTCGCCTATGCGATGGCCCGCTTCGCCGACGTCGACGACCCGGCCCTGTTCGAGGGCCGCGGCAAGGGCTGAAGCAAGCGTGAAGATCGTCGCCAAGCGCCTCGCCGGCTTCGCCCATGAGGTCGACCTCAAAGGCGGTGACGAGCTGATCGTCGACGAGCCCGCCGACCGGGGCGGCGCCGATAGCGGACCCCGGCCGACGCAGCTGCTGGGCGCCAGCCTCGCGGGCTGCACGGCGATCACGATCGAGATGTATGCGGACCGCAAAGGCTGGGACGTCGGCGCGATGGAGGTGACGGTCGAGATGGACTACGAGGGCGAGGTTCCCAGCTCGTTCGCGGTCTCGCTGACGCTGCCGGAGGAGCTCAGCGACGAGCAGCGCCGGCGCCTCGTGGTGATCGCCGGCAAATGTCCGGTCCACAAGGTCATCGCCAGGCAGACCGAGGTCACCGTCTCCGAGCGCGTGGAGCCCTTTTAGATGGAGCTCGGCCTCGCCGGACGCGCCTGCGCAGTCACCGGCGCCAGCCGCGGCATCGGCCGCGAGACGGCCGTCCAGCTCTGCGCCGAGGGAGCGAACGTGCTGCTGGTCGCGCGCGACGAGCGGCGCCTGAGGGAGGTGCAGGAAGAGGCCGACGGAGCCGGTGCGAGCGCCGGCGGTCGAGCCGCCGTGCTCGTCCTCGACGTCACCGCCGAGGACGCAGGCGAGCGGATGCTCGCCGCCGCCGGCGAGAGCTTCGACGGCCTCGACGTCCTCGTCAACAACGCCGGGATCGCCAGCTGGCGCGACCTCGACGACGTCCCCGACGCCGACTGGCGAGCCCAGTACGAGATCAGCGTGATGGCACCACTGCGGGCGATGCGCGCAGCCGCGCCGACGATGGCCGAGCGTGGCTGGGGCCGGATCGTCAACGTCTGCTCGACCGCCGGCAAGCGCCCCTCGGCCGCGATGCCCGAGTACTCGGTCGCGAAGGCCGCCGAGCTCTCGCTCTCGCGCCTATTCGCCGACCGCTACGCCAAGAGCGGCGTCCTCGTCAACGCGATCTGCCCCGGTCCGACCGAATCGGAGATGTGGATGGGGCCGGGCGGGCTGCTCGACCAGTCCCGGGCGATGGCAGGGGCCGCGAGCCGCGAGGAGGCGCTGGAGACCGCCGGCTCCAAGCGCCCGATCGGCCGCCTCGCCGAAGCCGCCGAGATCGCCAGCGCCATCGTCTTCCTCTGCTCCGATCGCGCCTCCTACGTCGCCGGCGCCGCTTGGTCGGTCGACGGCGGCACGGTCCAAGTGATCATTTAGTGCGCCGACGGGGCGAAAACCCACGCATACCAGGGGAAATCGGCCCATCGACCCTGAGGGAGCGGTTGCTCCGCCCCGAGGAGGCGTTTGCAATGGAGGCGCGGGGTGGGACGGATGCGGCCGTGTTGCTGGCGCTCTACGGGTGGCCAGAGGAGCCCGGGCTGATCTTCACCGAGCGGCGGGCGGACCTGCGCCGGCACGCCGGAGAGATCTCCTTTCCCGGCGGGCGCCAGGATGAGGCCGACGCCGACCTCGCGGCGACGGCGCTGCGCGAGGCGGAGGAGGAGATCGCCCTCGACCCGGTGGCGGTCGAGTTGGCTGGCGCCCTGCCTCCGGTCTCCACCTTCGTCACCGACTACCGGGTTCACCCCTTCGTCGGCCTGGTTCCCGACCCGGTCGAGCTGGGCCTGGAGCCCAACCCGACCGAGGTGGAGAGCGTGCTCGCCTTCTCGCTGGAGCTGCTGCGGGAGAACTACCAGATGCGCCGCCTGGTCCGCCGCGGAGTCCCCATCCACACCCCCGCCTACGAGGTGGAAGGCCACTTCATCTGGGGAGCCACCGCCCGCATCCTTGGAGACTTGATCGACCGCCTGGGTTAGACGCTCTTCTCGATCGGGGCGCCGACCAGGTTGCCCCACTCGGTCCAGGAGCCATCGTAGTTCTTAACGTCGCTCTCGCCGAGCAGCTCGTGCAGGACGAACCAGGTGTGAGCGGAGCGCTCGCCGATCCGACAGTAGGCGACGACCGGGGTGTCGCCGGCCAGAACGCCTTTCGACGTGTAGAGGTCGCGCAGCTCATCGGCCGATTTGAAGGTGCCGTCCTCGTTCACCGCCTGGGCCCACGGCACCGAGGCGGCGCCGGGGATGTGGCCGCCGCGCTGGGCACCCTCCTGCTCGTAGCCGGCCATCGCGATCAACTCGCCCGAGTACTCCTGCGGGCTGCGCACATCAACCAGGTTGGAGCCGCCGTCGAGGGCGCCACGAACCTCGTCGCGATAGGCGCGGATCGTGTCGTCGCCGGGCGCCGCGGTGAAGGTCGCCTCCGGGTAGGACGGGACCTCGGTGCTGGTCTCGCGCCCCTCGGCGATCCACTTCTCGCGTGGGCCGTTGATCAGCTTCACCTTGCCGTGGCCGTAGTAGAGGAAGTACCAGTAGGTGTAGGCGGCGAACCAGTTGTTGCGGTCGCCGTAGAGGACGACGGTGTGGTCGTTGGAGATGCCGCGGGCGCCCATCAGGGCGCCGAAGTCCTCCGGGCCGAGGAAGTTGCGCTCGACCTGGTCCTGAAGGTCGACCTTCCAGTCGAAGCCGATCGCGCCGGGAATGTGGTCCTCGGCGTAGAGGGCGGGGTTCTCATCGACCTCGACGATGCGGATCGAGTCGTCGTCAAGGTGCTCGGCGACCCAATCGGTCTCGACCAGCACGTCCTTCGCATAGCTCATCCGCAACCTCCAAGTTTCGACAGTCTGACGATCTACCTAAATTCCCATCGGAGTTTAGCTATTTACTCCTTCCGACCGGCGAGAGCACTCCCAGAGCCGCTTCCGTCATCGCCGAAGACCAGAGATCGAGGTCATTCAGTTCGGCACTCACGATCTCGAAGGGGATCCGCCAGGTGCTCCCCGCAGCGCGAACGATCCCGGCGCCGGCCTCGAGCAGGCCTGGGTCGACCTTGCCGGCGCCCTCGTAGACGACCCCCCGCACCGGCGTGTCGACGAGCTTTTCCATCAGCCGCTCCAGCCGCGGACCGTGGATGTCCGCCAGGCTCTCCGGCTCGCCCTGTGCGGAGCCGAGCAGGTAAAAAACGACGGCGGCGTCGGCGACGAGCTCGAGCAACGTCCCGACCCGGTCTGGATCCGCCAGCGCCGGCTCGATCCCGGCCGCCGCGATCGGCGCCAGGCCCTCCTCGCCGCGGCTGGTCCCGCGAACCGCCCAACCGGCGCCGAGCAGCCGCTCCCCCAGCAACCTGCCGCGACAACCGCAGCCAACGATCAGTGCGCGCGCCACCGGGAGAGTCTAGGCGGCGCGGCGGGCCGCGTGACGCTGGCGCTGCTCCTCGGTCGCGCCCGGGCCCGGGCGGCTGTGGACGTTCCGCGAGTCAACCTCGCCGCCGCACTCCGAGCAGGTCGGGACCATATGAAAGCTGTGGCCGCAGTCCCTGTGGACCGTCTCCAGCGGCGGCCCGTCGGAGCCGGCGGTGTAGCGATCGCCCCAGGCGAGCATCGCCAGCAGGACCGGCTGCAGGTCTCGCCCCTTCTCGGTCAGCCGGTACTCGAAGCGCTCGGGGTGCTCGCTGTAGCGGCGGCGTTCGACGATGCCCTCCTCGACGAGGGTCGCCAGGCGCTGGCTGAGGACGTTGCTCGCCACCCCCAGCGACTCCTGGAACTCGTCGAAGCGGCGGCGACCGAGGAAGAGGTCGCGCAGCACCAGCAGCGCCCAGCGCTCGCCGAGGAATGAGAGGGAACGCGCCACCGAGCAGTTGAGGTCCGCGAATGCCTTGATCGCCATAGGACGAGTCTAGCCACTGGCTTTTCTTTTGCAAGTCTAATTTGCTACCGTGACTTGCGAATTGCAAGCGAGCGGAGGGGAGCGGGCATGGAGCAGCGCTGGAAGGTTCTTCTGATCACCTCGGTGG
>DATAIY010000486.1:0-15432 GCA_036262475.1 Solirubrobacterales bacterium | reverse complement strand
ACGCTTCCAATCGCCCGCCCGGCCGCCTCATCTCGGGTTTAGGGAGCGTCCCTAGCCTGCTCGCTCCTCCTCGGTCTCGCCAACCACTATGGATTCCTACCTCGATACATCCGCATCGACGGACGCCGCTGCTCGCTCCCGCGCTCGCGCTACTCGCGACGGGTCGCGGCCAAGGCGCCACGCCTACTCGAAGGTGCCCGAGGTCACCGCGTTCTTCTGGATCATCAAGGCGCTGACCACCGGGATGGGCGAGTCGACCTCCGACTTCATGGTCCACCACCTCGTTCCCGAGATCGCCGTCGTCTTCGGCGGCATCGCCTTCGTCATCGCGCTCTTCCTGCAGTTCTCGACCGACCGCTACGTCCCCTGGCGCTACTGGCTCGCGGTGGCGATGGTCGGCGTCTTCGGCACGATGGCCGCCGATGTTCTCCATGTCGGCCTCGGCGTCCCCTGCGTCGTCTCGACGGCCTTCTACGCGATCGTCCTCGCCGCCGTCTTCAGGACCTGGTTCCGGAGCGAGGGGACTCTGTCGATCCACAGCATCACCACCGAGCGCCGCGAGATCTTCTACTGGGCCGCGGTCCTGGCGACCTTCGCGCTTGGCACCGCCGCGGGCGACCTCACCGCCGTCACCTTCGGCCTCGGCTACTTCGGCTCCGGGCTGCTGTTCGCCGCGGTGATCGCGGTGCCGGCGCTCGGCTACTACCGCTTCAGGATGAACTCGATCCTGGCTTTCTGGTTCGCCTACGTCGTTACCCGCCCGCTCGTGCCTCCTTCGCCGATTGGCTCGCGGTCTCCTCCGCCCGGGGAGGGCTTGGGATCGGGACCGGGCTGGTGAGCTTCGTCCTCGCGGCTCTGATCGCCGCACTCGTCGCCTATCTGACGATGTCTCACGAGGACACGCCGGCTTCCGATCGTCCCGAATCCGAACGCGTCGGGCAGTTTCACAATCCTGGGGTTCCGGTCCGAGAATCCAGCGCCTAGCGGCGACCCAGCGCGCGCTCGGGCGGAGCGGGCGCGAACTCGAAGAGCCAAGCTCAGGCGATCGCGCTTTTCTCTCGGGTTCGGGCTTCTCGGCGCCGCGCTAGCCGGCGAATCGCCGCTTCGATCCCGAGCCAGAGGAGGAGGATCAACAGCGCCAGGATTGCGAAGAAGCCGACGACTCCCACTCCGGCCGCCAGCTGCAGAGCCACCAGGGCGATCGCCAGCGCGATCAGGAAGTCGGCGAGCAGGGACCTGCGCGCGGCGGCGCCGGGAGTGATGTTGCGGGGCAGGCTCACCACTTTTCCCCCGGGCGCAGGTAGATGGCGAAGAAGTCCCGTTCGTCGGGGGTCAAATAGCGTTCGGGGGGTCGGAACATTTCCGGCAGCAGGTTGCTCGGTTCCCCGGCACCCGGGTGGCGGTAGGTGATGAAGCTGGTCCAGTCTTCGTTGATGTCGAGCTCCAACGCTCGCACCGCGCCGGCCCGCTGCAGGATCTTCGCCAGTGATTCGACCGTCTGGTAGTTGGCGGCAGCGTAGAGGAGGTTGCCGCGGCTGTCGATGCCGATCCCCGAGCGCCAGACCCGCACCGCATTGTTGACCGTCGCACCCCATTCGGGCCCGTCGCTGAGGTTGGGGTTGAGGCGGCCTTCGTCGATGATCGGCGGCAGGTTCTGCTTCGCGAACCAGACGTTGGCCGGCGCCCCGGCGCCCTGGTGCCAACGGACGACGTCGATCCGGCCGTCGCGGTACCCGACTACGGTCGCGACCCCGTTGACCATCGCTTCCTTGACCTTGCCGCGGTAGATCAGGCCGGCGCCCGAGGTTTCCAGCGGGAAGCCGCCGTTGAAGGTCGCGACCAGGCGCTTACGCATCGATTCGGGCACCTCGGCGGGACCGCGATGGGCGAGTGGCGCCGGTGGCTCGGCCAGGCCGGGGACGTAGGCCAGTTCGGTGCGCGAGGAGTCGATCCAGGCGACCCCGGCGACGAACTGCGGGTATTCGGGATCACTGCGGAAGGTCGTCAACAGCACCGGCGGTCGCGAGCCGGCGTTGGCTGCCGCCTTCTTCCAGACCCCCTCGCCGGGGAGCGCCGGGTGGATCAGCGGCTTCACGTTTGGGGGCCGGTAGGCCTTGGCGGTCTGGCTCTGGGTTTCTTCGTCCGCCGAGGCGACCCCGACCTGGGGCAGGGAGCGCAGAGGAGGCCCGCCCTTTTCGGGCGCGCTCAGCGTGTAGTACCAGTTCTCGATCTGGGAGACGAGCGAGTTGCCGCCGTTCTGGCGCAGCCACTCGACGCTCGAGACCCCGAGGCCGACGTTGTGCGGGGCGCTGAGGGCGTTGACCCAGGAGACGCCCGCGGGGATGAGGCAGATGCAACAGGCGATCAGGGTGACGCGCCGCGCCCGGCGCCAGAGCGGCAGCCTGCGGGGCCGGCGCTCTCGCCGGGTCGGGGGCATCGGCAGATCCTCGCCTAGCGTCAGAGCCGCTCTTTGGTCGACTACGTCGCCTGAGGGCGTGGAATCAACCATCTAGCGGCCTGAAGCCAAAATGAGAACTCTCATCTCGCCGGGCTCGGGGTAGAGGGCCGGTCCGTACGAAGCCCGGGGGCGCCGCCACCTTCCCGCGCCGAGCCGCCATCTCCGGCCCGGCCCAGCCAGCGCAGGGCGAGGAGCAGGGCCGCGGGTACGACCAGGGTGCCGCTCACCGCCAGGAACCACAGCTGCGTCGCGTCGCTGCCAGCCTGAATCGTGTGCACGATCGCGAGCAGCCAGAAGACCGCGGTCAGCCGGTGGGCGCGCCGCCAGCGTGCAGCGCCGATGCGATCGCGGAAGTAAAACGAGATGCCGAGCACGGCCAGACCATAGCCGGCGATGATCCCGATCCCGGTCCAGAGCGGGCGGTAGGAGCCGACGAAGGGGATCGCGATTCCGGTCAGTCCGGGGTTGAAAAAGGAGTCGCCGAGGAGCGCGACTCCGTGCAGCGCGACCATTGCAAGGGTGGTGAGAGAAAGGGCCTCGTGGGTCGCCCGCAGATCCCGCTTGTTCGTGGACTTGCGCCGCGAGCTCATCATCAACCCGAGCGCGACGCTGGCGCTGGCCAGGAGCATCGCGGCTCCGCCGGCGGCGCGGCTGGTGATCCAGAACAGGTGAGGAGCGACGTTCACGCCGCCACCGCAAGCTGCTGCAGGGGCCGCTCCGCGCCGACGACGTCGACCTCGCCGCCGTCGCGGACGACGACGCCGCCGTGGGGAAGCCACTTGGTGGCATGCTCTGGCCCGGAGAGCAGCGCCGCCTTGGCGTAGACCTCGGCGAGCAGGGCCGAGGGAGCGAGGGCGGTCGCCTGGACGACTCCGGTGAATGCCGGCTCGCCGCTGGCGGGGTCGAGGATGTGATGGGCGGCGCCTCCGTCGGGTCCGACCCAGCAGCGGCGGCTGATGCCGCTGGTCGCCACCGCTCCGTCGCGCAGCGTCAGCTCGTGCACGGGACCGCCGCCGAAGGGGTCGTCGACCCGCACCTTGCGCTCCTGGCCGGCGGAGCCGCCGATGCGGATGTCGCCGCAGCAGTCGACCGCGTAGGTCCTGTGCTCGCGAAGAGTGGCGGCGACGAGATCGGCGACGAGCCCCTTGGCGATGCCGCCGCTGTCGATCCTCACCCCGGGCGGCCGGATGATCGTCCCGCCGGCTTCGTCGACGCCGATCGAGCGCCAGAGGCGGGCCGGGTGCGGCTTCGCGGGCGCTCGCTCAGCGCGGCTCGAGAGCGCCTCAGCGAGTGAGAGGGACCGGCGGTCGCCGAGCGAGTGCCGATAGCCGGCGCGCTCGAGGCTGCCGAGAAGCGTCGCGTCAACGAGGCCGCCGCTGCGCGAGCCGGCGGTCGCCACCGCCCCGGCGAGCAGCCGCAGCATCAGGGTCGCTGGCACCTCCACACGGGGATCGCGATTGAGCCGGGTGAGCTCGCTCTCGTCGATGAACCGCGAGAGCCGACGATGGGCGTCGAGGAGCGTCAAGCGGGCCTGGTCCGCCGCCTCCTCTCCGCTCGCCGAGCTGGTGCCGCGGACGTGGATCGCCGCCGTGCCGCCGAAGCAGTCGAAGCTGCGGTGCGCTTCCGTGCTCACGACTGGCTGGTGATGACGGGTTCGGGTTCGGGTTCGGCTTCGACGAATTCTTCTTCGACCGGTTCCGGTTCGACGAATTCTTCTTCGAATTCTTCGGGTTCGCTCGTTTCCGGCGCTTTCTCAGAGTCGGTGCTGGCAGCCGCTTCCGCTGCCGTCGCCTTGGCGGCGTGCCGATTGCGCCCGCCTCGGTGGGAGGCGGCCACGGTCTTGGAGGAGTTGCCGAGGACCGGATCGTTGCCGGTCGCCATCTGCACAAAGACGACTCCCCAGAGCAGGGCGAAGCAGATCAGCGAGATCGCGACGACGCGGCTCTGCAGCCTGCCCGCTCGCTCGCGCTGGGCGCGGACGCGATGTCGCGCCTGACGCTTTCGCTCCATCTTCTCGAACGGATCCATGTTCAAACCTTCGTCGGGGGCCGAAAATACCTGCTAAAAGCGGGCTGAGAATCCTCTTAGAACCAGGGGCTGGCGGCGGAGTACGTGACCAGCGCCAGCGCGGTGCCGCCGAGGATCGACAGCCCGAGCGTCATCGTGCGGGTGCCCGCGCCTGCCAGCCGGGCCTCGGGCGGCCCGCGGCGCCTCCAGTCTGGGAGCGCAAGCGCTGGGACCTCGAGCAGATGCCCGAGCACATGGATCGTCATCAGCGCGACCCAGGCGATGAAGCTCAGCTTGTGGGCGAAGATCAGCGTGTTGCTCGGGGGTCCGGCGAACAGCAGCGCGACGCCGGTGGCGAACAGCGCCACGGTGGTGAGGACGATGCCGGGCGCGAGCAGCCGCAGGCCGACCGCCGGCGGGCCCTTGCGGACATAGGAGGGGCTGCCGGTGTAGTAGCGGGCGAACCGGTAGCCGGTGCTGCCGAGCTTCAACAGCACCGGCGGGATCAGCAGCATGCCGATGAAGATGTGCGGCCCCAGCAGCTGGCCGATGAAGGGAATCGTCGCGCCCTCCGCGGCGAGCAGCACCAGCAGGGCCGCGGCCGCGGCGCCCGTCAGGCGGGCGTTGCCGGCGACCCCCGGGCTCGTTTGCGCTTCGTTTGACCGATACACGACGCGGGATGCTCGGCCCGGCGGCTTGGCGTCGACTAAGCGTTGGGTGAGAGATCTCTCATGCTCGACCTGAAGCCGGGCAGCCCGAAGCACACCCGGGCGCCCCCGAGCGGGGAGTCTTCGACCCAGATCCGGCCGCCGTGCATCTCGACGATCGAGCGGGCGATGCCGAGGCCCAGGCCGCTGCCACCGGAGGCGCGGTTGCGTGAGGACTCGCTGCGGTGAAAGCGATCGAAGACGCGCTCGCGCTGCTCGCGGGGGATGCCGGGCCCGTCGTCGTCGACGATGACCACCAGGCCCGCGCCATCGGCCTTCGCGGAGAGGGCTACCCGGCCGCCCGGCCCGGCGTGACGCTGGGCGTTGTTGATCAAGTTGCGGACGACCTGGGCGACCAGGTCGGGGTCGATGCGGATAGTCCCCTCGGCCAGCTCTCCCAGCTCGGTGGTCCCATCGTGCACTCCGTCGGCGAGCCCGCGCAGGAAGGGGGCGGTCTGCACTTCGCGAAGCGCCGGGCTGACGCCCTCGTCGAGCCGGGCGAGGGCAACGAGGTCGTCGACGAGCCGCTCCACCCGCCGCATCTCCGTCATCGTCATCGCCTCGACGCGACGTATCTCCTCGGCGTCGGGGCTCTCTTTGCGGGCCAGCACTTCCAGCTGTCCGCGGATCGCGGTGAGCGGGCTTCGCAACTCGTGGGAGGCGTCGGAGACGAACTGGCGCTGGCGGGCGAAAGCCCGGTCGAGGCGGTCGAGCATGTGGTTGAAGGCCTCGGCGAGGGTGCGCAGCTCGACCGCCGCGGCGGGGCTGGCTTCGAGCCTGGGGGTGAGGTCGCCGGCGTCGACCTCCGCCGCGGTGGCGGCGAACCGCCGCAGGGGGGAGGCGGTTCGCGCCGCCAGCAGATAGCCGGCGAGCAGCGCCGCGACCAGGCTGGCCCCGCCAACGGCGAGCAGCGTCTTCTCCACGTCCGACTGGGCGTCCTCGATCGGGGAGATCGAGGAGCCCTCGATCGACTCGCCTGCCGCCGCCGATCTACCCGGCTCCCGCGCCTCCTCGCGCTTGATCACCGCGGACTCGTTCGACATCTGGGCGCGCACGGCGATGAAGACGACGGCGAACGCGACGACGACGATCGTCCCGATTGAGAGCGCCAGGCGGCCGCGCAGCCCCAGCTTTGTCCAAGCGGCGATCATTCGCGGTCGCTCAACCGGTATCCGACCGAGCGCACCGTCTCGATCGGGAGCGGCAAGCCGGGCAGGCCCAGCTTGCGCCGCAGGTAGCCGATGTAGACCTGAACCACGTTGGTGCCGGGATCGTGGTCGTAGTCCCAGACCGCGGAGAGGATCTCCTCGCGGGTGCAGACCCGGCCGGCGTGGCGCATGAGGTAGGCGAGCAGCTCCGCCTCGCGGTCGGGAAGGCGGACGGCGTGGCTCGCCCGGGTCGCCTCCCGGGTCAGCAGGTCAAGCCGGATTCCGGCCACGTCCAGGGTCGTTTCCGAGGCGTCGTCGGACTCCCGCAGGCGGGCTCGGATGCGAGCCAGGAGCTCGTCGAAGGCGAAGGGCTTGATGACGTAGTCGGTGGCGCCCAGGTCGAACCCTTCGACTCGGTCGGCGACGTCGGCCTTCGCCGTCAGCAGGATTACCGGCAGCGCCGGCTTGGCGCGCCTGATCGCGGCGAGCACCTCGATCCCGTCGCGGCCGGGGAGCATGCGGTCGAGGACCACCAGGTCGGTGTGCGGATCGAGCGCCAGCCGCTCCCCGGAAACGCCGTCGGCCGCGACGGTCACGCCGTAGCCCTCCGCCTCGAGACCTCGCGCCAGGAAGTCGGCGATCCCTGCCTCATCCTCGACGACCAGGATCTCCATCTCGGCGATGCTACGCCAGCGACATGCGCCGCGGTCGACCGCGGGCGATTCCGTTACGCCGCCGCCGTGGCGAGGTCGAGCGCCCGCATCACCTGCCGCACGTCCGTGATCGAGATGATCCCCACCTCGCCTCCCGGCGTGAGGACGATCGCCCGCCCGATTTCCCGAAAGGCGGGCCGCTCCAGGAGATCGGCGACGTCCTGGTGCTGGTCGATCACCAGCGATGGGTGGTGGATCGCGATCTGGCCCACCGGGGTACTGCCACGGCGACTCGCGGGCACCCGCTCGACCGTGGCGAGGTTGACCAGCCCGACGAGCCGTTTGCCCTCGATGACCGGGAAGGCCGAATACCGGTAGCGGACGAAGTAATCGTCGACGGCCTCGGCGACGCTGGCCCCGGCCGGAATCGTGACCGCGGGGAAGGACATCAGCCGCCCCGCCTCGCGGCCGCTGAAGGCGACGCGGATGCGCAGGCCGCCCTCTTCGGCGCGGGCCGCGACGATGACGAAGAAGCCGATCGCGGCCAGCCAAAGTCCGCCGAAGGCGCCACCGGCGGCAGCGAGGACGCCGAGGGCGATCATCACGTAGCCGAAGCCGCGACCGATCGTGGCGGCGATCTCGGTCGCCCGGGTGATGTTGCCGGTCCGCGCCCAGATCAGCGCCCGGGCGACCCGCCCGCCGTCGAGCGGGAAGGCCGGCAGCAGGTTGAAGACGAGGATCGCCAAGTTGACGAAGGCCTGGTACTCGACGACCCCCCGCAGCGACGCCGGCGCCGAGTTGGGCAGCGCCGCGTCGAGCGCGCCGAAGGTGGCGACGATCGCCAGCGTCACCGCGGGGCCGGCGATCGCGAAGCGCAGCTCGGCCCCGGCGGTCTTCGGATAGCCGGCCATCCTCGCCACGCCGCCGAGCAGCCAGAGGTCGATCTCCTCGATCTCGACCCCGTTCCGCCGCGCGACGATCGCGTGCCCGAGCTCGTGCAGGAGGATGCTGGCGAAGAGCAGCAGGGCGCTGAGCAAACCCAGCCCGTAGGCCGCCGCGGGAGCGATCCCGGACACCTGGTCGGGGTAGTAGACGGCGCCCAGCGACCAGGTGATCAGCCCGACGATCAGCAGCCAGAGCGGTTGCACCCCGATCGGGATCCCGGCGAGGCGGCCGATGCGGATGCTGTTCAGGCCCATCGCCCCGCCCGTTCTCAGAGGGCGCTGGGATAGGTCTCTGGCGGCTCGCCGACCTCCCAACCGGCCGTGCGCTCGAGCGGCTCCACGGCGCGGGTCTCGTCGATGTGGACGACGGCGTCGAACTGGCCCGCCAAGTGGGCGAAGAAGTAGTGGCTCGATCGCTCGGTCTCGGGCCGGTAGATGACGCCGATCGCCCGCTCAAGTCGCGGCCCGACGAGCGCCTGCGCGGCTTCACCGGAGGCGAGGTTGAGGACGAAGCGAGGCTCTCCGAGATCATGGAAGACGGCTTCGAAGCTGTCCTCCAGCGCTGGGCGCACCCGCTTGCGCTCGGCTGGCGCGTCCCAGGCCGAAGCCGCCGTCACGGTCCCCGAGTAGGTCGTGAACCCGACCAGCGTCACCTGGTCGGGCCAGCGCTGGCGTGCCAGCTGGCCGACGTTCAGCTCGCCGCGGCCGCTCATCTCGGTCATGCGGGCATCGCCGATGTGGGAGTTGTGCTCCCAGACGACGATTCGCGGCGGCTCGCCATGGCGCCCCAGATGGTGGGCGAGCCGGCCGAGCGTGTCGGCCATGTGACGATCGCGCAGGTTCCAGGAGGAGGCCGGGTCGCCGAACATCGAGCGGTAGTACTCCTCGGCGCTGGCGACGAGGCGGGCGTTCTGCTCGGCGTAGAACTGCTCGTCCTCGGCGGCGATGCCGTCGCGAAGCAGGTAGGCGTTGCCGAGCCGTTGCAGCTCCGTCAGCTGGGTGACGACTCCCTGGCGGCAGGACTCGTTGACCCCGAGGCTGACGGCGCGCCCGTAGGTCTGTTCGCCGCCGAAGCGCTCGAAGCAGGCATAGCGCTCGCGGGCGCGGGCCGCAGCCTCGGTGTCGACCCGTTCGAGGTAGCCGATCACCTCGTTCACCGATGAGTAGAGGCTGTAGAGGTCGAGGCCGAGGAAGCTGGCGGCGTCCTCCGGGGCCTGGCGATCGTTGTGAGCGCGCAGCCAGCCGACGAAGTCGAGCACCTCCGCGTTGCGCCACATCCAGGTCGGGAAGCGGCGGAAGCCGCGCAGGGCCTCCTCGGCGTCGGCGTCCTCGGGTGCGCCGTGGACGTAGCGGTTGACGCGGTAGGCGTCGGGCCAGTCGGCCTCGACCGCCACCCCTTGGAACCCACGCTCCTCGATCAGCCGGCGGGTGATCCGGGCACGCTCGCGGTAGAACTCGTGGGTGCCGTGGGAGGCCTCACCGAGCAGGACCACGCTGGCGTCGCCGACCAGGTCGAGCAGCCCGTCGTAGTCGTCGTCGGAGCCGTTCAGCGGCTGCGCCTCACGCAGCAGCGTCTGCTCGGGGCTGGAGATCACGGAGCACCTCCTCGTCGGAGACCTGTGAGAAATCGCCGTACCACTGACTGATGCTGCGGAGCTGTCGTGGCACCCGCAGACATACGATGTCGTCGGCCTCGGCGCGCAATCGCCGGAGGGCGTCGGGAGAGCAGACAGGCACGGCGAGCACTATCCGCCGGGGCTTCATGTGCCGCACCGCGCGCAGCGCCGCGGTGTCCGTCAGCCCGGTGGCGACGCCGTCGTCGACGACCACGACCGTTCGCCCCTCGAGGTCGAGCGGCGCCCGCCCGCCTCGGTAGGCGGCGACGCGCCGCATCAACTCGGCGCTCTCGCCGGCGATCGTCGCGTCGAGCTCGCCGTTGGAAATCCCCAGCACGCCGACCGCCTCGGCATCGATCACGCAGGTGCCGTCCTCGGCCACCGCGCCGATCCCGTACTCGGGGTTGTGCGGGGCACCGAGCTTGCGCACGGCAAGGATCTCAAGCGGCGCCTCGAGGGCTGCGGCGATCTCGTGAGCCACCGGCACGCCGCCCCGGGGAAGGGCGACGACTACCACCTGCTCATCGACCAGCGACGTGAGCTGCTCTGCCAACTGCCGCCCGGCATCGTGACGGTCGACGAACGGTCCGCTTGGGGTTTCGATCTCAGTTGAAGACAAGGCTCACCTTCGTCATTGGGGGCGGGGGCGATCTCCGGTCGACCGATTCTCGCCCTCCCGGGAGGCGCGTTCATCGGGGTAATCCACCTCACCGCCCTTCGGCTTTCCCCTGATGCCAGTTGAGGTCGGCGCGCTTAGCCTCGAGCAGATGCACAGACTCGATAGGCGAAAGGAGTCCAGATGAGTCAGCACCAGGTGGAGATCCCGGCGCCGCCGGTTCACCTCGCGGCCGACCTGGTCGTCCCCGCGGATGCCGGGGGGTTGGTCGTCTTCGCTCACGGCAGCGGCTCCAGCCGCCTCAGCGCGCGCAACCGTCAGGTCGCCGCCGCTCTCAACGAACGCGGCCTCGCGACCCTGCTCCTGGATCTGCTCACCGTCGAGGAGGAGATGAACCGGGCCAACGTCTTCGACATCGCCCTGCTCAGCGAACGGCTGGTCGCCGCGATTCGCTGGGCGGGTCAGCGTCCCGATACCGAGAGGCTCCCGATCGGCCTCTTCGGCGCCTCCACGGGAGCTGCCGCCGCGCTCTGCGCCGCCGCCACGCTGGGCGGCGGCATCAGCGCGGTAGTCTCCCGCGGCGGCCGCCCCGACATGGCGGGGGAGTGCCTCCCGCGCGTCACCGCACCGACGCTGTTGATCGTCGGCGGCGCCGATCGCACTGTCTTGGCCTTGAATGAGGAGGCGGCCACTGAGCTCCAATGTCCGCACAGGGTCGAGGTCATCCCGGGGGCGACCCATCTCTTCGAAGAGCCGGGCGCGCTGGAGCGCGTCGCAGAGCTGGCCGGGGCCTGGTTCGCCGAGCTGCTGTCGGAGCCGGCCGCCTGAGGCCGATCGGGTCGCAGCTTTCCGGGCTGATCGGCGAGGCTAGGAGTCGGCGTCGTGCCGTTGTGCCGCGAGCAGGTGGGCGACCGCGGCGTCCAGCGTCGACAGCTTCGGGTAGTCGCGCTCGGGGATCTCGATTCCGGTCCGCTCGTGCAGGGCGACGATGAGGTTGAGGAATCCATCGAGTCGATGTCCAGCTGCTCGTCCCAAACGCCTCCTCGCCCCAAAGGACCGCTTCGGGATTGAGCGGCCCGCCGACGCTGGCGACGAAGCGCGGCGACCCCAGGTCGTGCTCCCGAGCGACCTCGGTGCCAAGGCGCATCGGCATCCGCAGGGCGGTCGGCGCCGTGTACCAGACGCTGACGCCCTGCTCCTGAAGAATCTCGTACCAACGATCGGCGGCGAACTCGCCCTCGTCGACGATGCAGGTCGCCCCCAGCATGAGCGGCGCGAGGATGCCGTAGGAGGCCGCGGTCACCCAGCCCGGGTCGGCCGTGCACCGGATGACATCTCCCGGGCGAAGGTCGAGCGCGAGGCCGCCGGTTGCCCGATGTGCCACTACCGCTTCGTGCACGTGGACGGCGCCCTTCGGCATCCCGGTCGTGCCGCTCGTGAAGTGCAGCAGCGCCATGCCCTCGGCAGCGGTTGCGGCCACCTCGTTCGCCTCCCCGCTGAGTCCATCAGGCGCCCGGAAGTCGCCGACATCGGGGATCGCGGCTATCTCGGCCTCCTCACCGACCAGCAGCAGGTGCTCGAGAGCGGGCAGCCGCTGACGCAGCTCCGCCACTTTGCGGCGGAACAGCGCCGGCGTCGTCACCAGCACCCGCGGGTCACCGAGCCGCAGCCGCCTCGATCGGCTCCGGCCCGAACGCCGAGAACAGCGGCGAGAAGACACTGCCACGCTTCAGCGTCCCGAGCGCCGCGATGTACAGCTCGGGAATTCGCCCGGCTAGCACGAAGACGCGCTCGCCGGGTTCGACGCCCAGGGCCCGCAGGACATTGGCGAAGCGGGCGGTGTCCCGCTTCAGGTCGGCGTAGGTTAGATCCCGCACCTGACCTCGCCTGCCGAGGAAGCGCATCGCCATGGTTCCGGCCAGCGGACCGTCCGCCTGCCGGTCGGCCGCCTCGTAGGCGATCTTGATGCCACCGTCGGGCAAGCCGGCGAGAGCGTCCCGCTCCCGCGGCCACGAGAACTCGACCCGAGCCCAATCGTAGTCGGGCATCTTGGGCGGAGCACCTCCCGCCGCCCAGCTCCGGGTCGTATGTGGTGGTGCTTGCTCGGCCATCGCTTGGACCTGCTCAGTAGCGCAGGAGCGCGGCGATATGCCCGCACTGGTCGAGAGCGTCGCCTTCGACGACGAGGATCTCGGCCGATTGGGCCACCGCGCCTTCGATCGCGCGCTCGACCTGCTCGTCGCGGGAGCCGTCGCCGACCAGCAGGGTCTCGACCCGGCGATCCTCGATCGCGGCCAGGACGTCGTCCGGGCCGGCGACCGCGCCCTTGCCCGTCCCGAGTCCTTGCTCGAGGCGGTCGATCGCGCTGCGCTGACGATCGTCGTGCTGCTCGGCCATGAGACCGCGAATGCGGTCCAGCACCTCGTCGGCCGAGGCGTTCTCGACGTCGATCGCCAGATGCCCGCCCAGTCGCTCTCGCAGATAGGGGTGCAGGTTCGACTCGACCACGGGCCACATCTCCGGCGGGCCGAGGACGGCGACGCGCTCGAAGGGCCGGCGCTTGTGCAGCGCGAAGAGGAGGTCGCAGACGTGGCGGACGTGGTCCCTGGTTTCCTTCTCGATCCCCCGCTGATAGCGGGCCTGGGACCAGCCGCCCTGAGAGTGCCAGCGGTGGACGTCGTCGTCGACGTCACCGACCTCGACCAGGCCGGTGTCGGATCCGCGAAAGACCCGTCCGCGCTTCTTGCTGACCAGCGCCACCGCCCAGATCGGCCCTGGCATCGCCTCGATCAGCGGCTCGAGCGCGGGGCCGTGGCGGAGGGAGGCGGCGATGTCGAAGTCCGGTTGGCGTCGCAGCGCGTAGGCGCGCAGCTCGCCGCCCTCCTCGCAGAAGTAGGCCACGCCATGCACGTTGTCGTCGCCGACTACGGCGTCGTCGAGCTGACCGCGGACCCGCTGCAGGCAGGACTCGAGGGCCGCCACCGTGGACTCCTCGGAGGCCTCTTTGCGCAGCTTCCGTTCGGCCTCGGCCAGGCGCGAGTCGAGTTCCACTCCGCGCACCCGGGCGCTGGGCACCTCGGGCAGGTCGAGGCGGAGGAAGACACTCAGGACCCAGCCGCCGTCACCGCCCATGCGGTCGAGCAGGCGAAGCTCCTCCGGGTCGATCTCGCGCAGGCCCATGTCTAGTAGACCCCGACCAGGTCGCGGGCCTCCTCGATCTCGAGGTCGCCGTCGGAGGCCTTGAAGCCGACCGTGTCGACGTAGTCGCCGGCCCCGGCCGCAGTCTTCATCCGCGCCATCTCCGGCGTTACGCCGGCATCGGCGAGGTCGCGGGCACAGCTGGGATCGAAGCAGCGTGCCGCCAGCCACTCGTCCACTTCGTGCGCCTCGAACCCCGATTCGGCCCAGGTCTCGGCGGTGTCGTCGGGGTTGCCGCCGTGGGCGAAGTGGCCGTGCCTCTCGATCACGTCACGAATGGTCATCTCGGCCTCGCCTTGACGCCGGACGCAGGCGCTATCGGCGCCAGCCGGTGGCCGTAGAGATAGTCGCGGACGTCCGCCTCCTTCGGCCTGACGGCGACGACCAATTGGGTCCCGCAGACCGGGCAGCGACCGAGCCTCCGACCGCCGTTATCGGCGGCGGCGTCGACTGAAACGCTGCAGCGCGGGCATTCGATTGTCTGGCTCATGTCCCTCCTCCTCCTCAGTTCAGCATCCGTGCCGCCATTCTCGACCCCGGCGGCGGCTCGGTCATCGGTGTATTCCCGGCGTTGTCTTCGGTTTTTCACCGATGGTCACCGGCCGGAATCGGCCTAGCTTCGCTGCGAGAAGAAACGTCGAAGAGGAGGATTCAGATGGCAACCGAGTTGACCGAGTGGCGCCCGTTCTCAGAGTTCGCCGACCTGCGGCACCGCCTCGACCAGGTGTTTCGCGATTTCGGCGACGCCGCCCAGCATGGCTGGACCCCCTCGGTGGACGTGGTCAGGAAGGACGATGAGCTCGTCCTGCGCGCCAACCTGCCGGGAATCAAGGCAGAGGAGGTGAAGATCCAGGTCGAGGACGACGTGCTCACGATCTCCGGTGAGCACAGGGAGGAGAAAGAGGAGAAGAAGGACGACTACGTCCGTCGCGAGCGCCGCTTTGGCTCCTTCTCCCGCTCGATGGCCCTGCCGGCGGGCACCAAGGTCGAGGACATCGAGGCGACGACCGAGGACGGAGTGCTGGAGGTGACCGTGCCGCTGTCGAAGTCCGAGGAGCGGAAGGCGGTGGAGATCAAGCCGAAGTCGAAGTCGGACTGAGCGGGGCGGCGAGGGGAGCCGTGACCCTGGGGTTTCAGCACTGCGGCGTTGCGGTCTTTGCTCCCTCGCCGATCCTGACGGTGACGGTCGAGAGCGGCCCCGAGGGTGGCGAAGTCCATTTCCATCCGGGCGGCCAGGGCTTCTGGGTCGCCCGCCTGGCCGCCAGCCTCGGGGCGCGGGTCTCCCTCTGCGTTCCTCTGGGCGGCGAGTCGGGCGATGTGCTCCGGGCTCTACTCGACGCCGAGGGCATCGAAGTGCTGGCGGTCCGCACCGGCGGCGCCAACGCCGCCTACCTGCACGACCGTCGCAGCGGCGAGCGGCGGCCGATCGTCGAGACCCAGAGTCCGGGCCTGGGCCGCCACGAGCTCGATGAGCTCTACGGGGTGGCGGTGACGGCGGGCCTGGCGAGCGACGCGATGCTGCTGACCGGACCCCGGCACGAGCACGTGCTGCCGGCCGAGACCTACACCCGCCTCGCCGCCGACCTCCGCGCCAACGGCCAGCGCGTTCTCGTCGACCTCAGCGGGGAGCCCCTGCGTGCGGCGCTGCGGGGCGGTATCGACGTGCTCAAGCTCAGCGTCGAGGAGCTGCAGGCCGAGGGGTTCGCGAGCGGCGGCGGCCGAGCCGACGTGGGCGAGGCGATCCGGCAGCTGAGCCGCGAGGGAGCCGAGAGCGTGCTCGTCTCCTGCGGTCCCGACCCGGCGCTGGCGCTGGTCGGCGAGCGCCTGCTCGAAATCGTCGGGCCGCGCTTCACCGAGGTCGACGCGCGCGGCGCCGGAGACTCGATGTTCGCGGCCCTGGGGGTGGGGCTCGCCGCGGGCCTGGAGCGGGAGGAGTCTCTGCGGCTCGCGGTCGCGGCGAGCGCCCTCAACGTCACCCGTCACGGACTCGGCAGCGGCCACCTGAAGGAGATCGAACGCCTGCTCGGTCAGGTGCGCGCCTGCGAGGTTGCGCCAGGGGGCCAGGAGGAGGCGACGGCCTCGATC
>DATAIY010000485.1:0-10415 GCA_036262475.1 Solirubrobacterales bacterium | reverse complement strand
GTCTCCGGCAGCGGCACGTCTGGGAGGTAGCGACGGTTCTCCCCCAACTCGACCAGCTCCACTACCTGCTCCCTCGTGCGGGCCCCGAGTTGAACCTCGAGGCCGCCGCGGGCGAGCAGGACGGCGACCGCGGTGCCCCAGCTGCCGGCGCCGATCACCGCGGCGCGGCGCATCGGCGGCAGGCCCCCGAGGTCTTCCCACTGCAGCTGCACGTTGGGCCAGATCCGCGCCGTGACGGTTTCCGCGAGGGCCCGCGAGGGCTCCTCGGCGCGGGGAAAGGTCATCGCCTTGCCAAGCCTCACCTTCACCTTCCGCGGTCGTATCCGCCAGCCGCGGCGTACGTGTTCGGTTCCCAGCACCGCGGTCGGGATCACCGGTGCCCCCGTCTGCAGAGCCAACCGACCGACGCCGCGCCGAGGCGAGGCGAGGGCCCCGCGCCGGATCCGGGTTCCCTCGGGGAAGACGCAGACCGCGCCGCCCCTTTCGACGATCTGCCGCGCGGTCTCCATCGACTCCTCGTCGGATTCGCCGCGGCGGATCGGAAAGGCGCCGAGCCGGGAGAGGATCCAGCCCTGCCAGGGCCGTCGGAACAGCTCGACCTTGGCGACGTAGTTCATCGGCCGCCGCCAGGGAAGGCAGCCGCCGATCGTGAACGGGTCGAGGAAGCTGCGGTGGTTGGCGGCGACGATCATCCCGCCCTTCAGCCGCGCGTGCTCGCGGCCGGTGCGGGTGTAGCGGAAGTAGACGAGGAAGAACGGCGTCAAGAAGATCCGCGTCAACAGGTAGAGCGGCCAGTTGACGCTGTGCTTGCGGCTATAGGCGTGGTAGCGGGCGAGTCGCTCGGCGGTCACGCCAAGCGCTACACGGATAGGGGGACCGGGTTACCTACTGCGGATCCGAGCGCGGGTTCCTGACCGGCCTCAGGTTTGGTTCAACCTCGGCCCGCAGGTGCTCGAAGTCGGGCGGCAGCGAGAGCTTCTCACCGAGGTGCTCGAGCGGCTCGTCGACGGTGAAGCCCGGCCCCATCGTCGCCACCTCGAAGAGGACGCCGCTGGGTTCGCGGAAGTAGATCGAGAGAAAGTAGAAACGGTCGATCTCCGGCGTCGGCCGGGCGCCGGCCGAGATCGCCTTCTGGCGCCACTCCAGGTGCTCCTCGGGGATCGAGGCCCAGGCGACGTGGTGGACGCTTCCCGCACCCTGAAGACCGGGCTCGGCGGGCGGAGGGTCAAAGAAGTAGAGCCCACCCCGCTGCTCGCCGCGGGCCTCCCAGGCACCGTCCATCGGCTCGAACTCGAGCGCCTCCAGGAGGCCGGTGCTGGCGTCCGGCGCGGCGCTGTAGGCGCGCACGGCGTGAAAACCCAGCAGGGCCAGGTCGGCCGGGATCTCCGGGTGGGCCGCGACCAGCGGCTCGTCCGGGACGCTGACCACGACCAGCTCGTGGTCGAGGCCCTCGGGGTCGGAGAAGCGGAGGCCGTCGCCGTCACGCGTGGACTCGATCCCCTTGGCCGCCAGCCTCTCTGCCCAGAACTCGAGCGAGTCCGCGGAGGCGACGCGCCAGACGATCCTGTGGACCATTCCCGCGCCGGCGCGGCCCAGCGGCGCGCCGGGGTACTCGAAGAAGGTCAGATCCGAGCCGGGGTCTCCGCCCTCGTCGGCGAAGAAGAGGTGGTAGACGGTCGGGCTGTCCTGATTGACCGTTTTCTTGACCAGTCGCAGGCCGAGGACTCCGGCATAGAAGTCGACGTTGCGCTGAGCGTCCTCGGTGATCGCGGTGATGTGGTGGATGCCCTCCAGCTTCATTGCTCACGTATAGCATCCCGCCGGTGAGCCGCGGACGCCGACGCACGGTCAAAGGACTGGTAGTTCTCGGTTCGGTGCTCGCGTTCCTCAGCGTCTTCGCGATCTGGATCGAGCGCCAAGCCCTGAACACGAACGACTGGGTCAGCACCAGCAGCCGGTTGCTCCAGAACTCGACGATTCGCAGCGCCGTTGGCGAATACCTCGTCGACCAGCTCTACGAAAACGTCAACGTCGAGCAGGAACTGAAGGAAATCCTTCCCGGCGAAACCAAGCAACTTGCCGGTCCGGCAGCCGGGGGGCTGCGCCAGGTGGCCGGCGACGGCGCCGAAAAGGTGCTGGAAACCTCGACCGCCCAGTCGCTCTGGGAAGACGCGAACCGCTCGGCCCACGAACAGCTCGTCTCCGTCCTCGAAAACAAGGGGACCACGGTCTCGACTGAAAACGGGGACGTCAGCCTCAACCTCGGCAGCATGCTCACCAACCTCGCGAGCCAGGTGGGTATCGGCGCGACCCTAGCCGAAAAGCTGCCCCCGGACGCGGGCCAGATCAAGATCCTGCACGCGGATCAGCTGAAGACCGCGCAGAACATCGCGATCGCCGTCAAGGGGCTCGCCCTGCTGCTGTCGATCCTCACCTTTGCGGCCTTCGGCGGCGCGATCTATCTCTCGCGCGACGGTCGCTGGGTGGCCGTGCTCTTCTCCGGGATCGGACTGATCTCCGCCGGCTTCGCGGTTGTCGTCGCCAGACATATTGCAGGCGGGATCGTCGTCGACCAACTGGTCCAAACCGAAAGCGTCAAGCCGGCGGCGGAAGCCACCTGGTCGATCGCCACCTCGCTGATGACCAGCATCGCGACGACGGTGATCCTCGTCGGCGTCCTCTTCGCAGCCGCCGGCTGGCTCGGCTCGCCGACCGGCTCGGCTCGGGCCAGCCGCCGCTTCGCCGCCCCCGCCCTGCGGGACTACGCCGCCTACGTCTACACCGGCCTGGCGATCCTAGTCGGCATCTACTTCTTAGATGCGGCCAGCCAGGGGCTGCGCTCGTTCCTGACCACCCTGATAGTCGCCGGTATGGCCGCCTTTGGGATCCACGAGCTGCGCAAGCAGACGGCTGAGGAATTCCCGGACGTCCACTTCAGCGACTACTTCGGCGACACCAGGGATCGCGTCGTCAAGGCCGTCAAGGACGCCAACATCGGCGAACGGGCCTCGAAACTCCGCCTGCCCGAGGTGCGCCGGCCAGCCGCCGAAGACACCGCGGCCGCCGAAGCACCGACGGAAGTGCTCGCCGCCAACGACGAGGATGCTCGCCTGCAGCGGCTGGAGCGCCTCGGCGCCATGCACGAGAAGGGCATCCTCACTGACGCGGAGTTCGCGACCGAGAAGTCGCGCCTGCTCGGCGGCTCCGACGGCGTCTAGGCAAAGGCGTTTCTCAACCGCGCGGCTCGTCGCCGCGATCGACCGACTTCCCGGGCAGCAAAGTGAACGCCGCGATCATCTCCGAGGCGATCACCAGATCCTCGCCGTGGGAGTTGAGGCTCACCTTTCCGTGCGGCCCAGGGGAGATCGCCGCATCATTCTCTCCAAGCAGGCCGTCGACTCGATGGCCGGTTGTCGCCTCGAGTCTGATCGGAACGTCCCCCACTCGCTCGCCTCGGACCTGCTCGAGGACGTCGTGGAACCACGAGGCCGGCTCCGAGGGCGGGCGCTCATAGCGAGTTCCGATGGCAAAGGGAGACGTCATGGAGACTGCAAGAGCCCGCCGCCGGAATCGAACCGGCAACCTCCTGATTACAAATCAGGTGCTCTAGCCAGTTGAGCTAGACGGGCAAAGTTACTGCATTCGGCTCTACGAAGCCGTTTCCTGCGGTGTGGTGCCAATAGGATTCGTGCCCAATCAAGCGCCGCATCGAAGGCTTCGAGATGGGGTCCAGAGAGGCGATCGCGGCGGCGCACTGCCTTAGCGTAGACCCGCATCGGGAACGATGGGTCCTCCAGCCTCCCGGTTCGGTGACGTAGATCGGGTCGTCCCCGCAGGCGTAGCGCCGGGAGGCGAAGGTTCGACGCAGAGAGGCGAGACACGCTCACTGATCGGTGCGATCCCCCGTTCCTCCAGCTTGATGTTGGCCTTCCTGATCGCCGACTTGACGCGGCGGCTCACGTTGGCCGGCGTCTGCCGGGTCCCCTGGCTCCCGACGAAAACGGGGTCACCCGGTTGGGTGTGCTTGCTGGTCGCAGCCCCCTCTCGCATCTCGTTGGGCTTACGTCTCTTCGCCTCAGGCATGGGTTAGGCGCGGGCAGCTCCAGGATCAGCCCATCAAGAAGCGGGAGGGGGGTCGCAGCTAGCGTCCAGAGTTCAGTGACGAGGCCGGATGGCAACTCGACCTCACGACGACCCGCCGAGGTCTTGGCGGCTTGGACGGTCAGCGTCCGCGCAACGAGGTCAAGGGCGCGCCCATCGAGAGCGCACGCCTCCCCGACCCGCAAACCAGCGCCGACCATCCTGGCGAGGATCGGACGGTGCACGGCGCGGCAACGAGAAGCGCAAGGAGCTGCTCGGGTTCAACCCAAGTGCGGCGCGGTGGCTCGGCCTTGACCCAGAGGGTGGGTGAATATTCAACCGGCGCAGGGGGGTGAGTTTTCAACCGGCCTTGACAAAAGGTTCATCTTCGAGGCCACGGCCGTTCCTCCGGGCTGCGAAGAAGGACCCGGCTCGGGCCGATCGTTCAGCCCGTCCCCCGGGGTCATGGGCCGGCAGGCTCTCAGCTCCCGCCGCCCCAGGTAGTGTCGTTCAACACATTCGAGGAAAGGGACCAAGATGGCTGTCGGCATCAGGCTTAAGTTCGACGGGGGGACGCAGGAGAACTACGACACGGCTCACGGGGTCATGGAGATAGACACCGACCCGCCCAAGGGAATGATCGTCCACTCGGCCGGTCCGATCGAGGGTGGTTGGGGCGTCCTCGATTTCTGGGAGTCGCGCGAGGCGTTCGACAATTTTGTTAGCGAGCGGCTTATGCCACGCCTTCAGAAGCTTGGCGATCAGGGGTTTCCGAGTCCGCCCGACGTGAAGGAGTTCCCAGTGCACAATCTTCAGACGACGTAACGGTCGCGCAGCCCCGTTCGATTTAAGCATCGGGAAGCCAACCGGGATCATCCGGGCCCCAACTTATTTGGTTGGCGCGACCTAATCGCTCGAGCCGGTGCTGACAAGGGTTTCGCGATTCCCCTCAAGGGAGGAATGAAAACCACGATGTAGTCGGAGCATCCAGCCCGCGCAACCCCCATAGAATGCAAGCGCATACCGTTCCCGGACTTCAGGGCCGACTTGGGCACTCTGGGAGCGGCCGCCGGAGGTCAGTTGGCAAGCCCGTCGAGGCCAGCACCGCCCGGGAGGCCATCGAAAAGCGCGAGCCCAGCCTTCGGCGGCTACCGGGTCACTCTCGTCGAGTCGGGAAAGTCCGGGGTCCTGTTCCGCGTGGAGAGCACTCCCGGGGGATGCACCGTGAGGCAGGTCGATGCCTTCCCGTAGGGTCCCACCCTGCCTTCCGATCGTCGGTTGACCGGCCTTGATCGCCATACCTGGGGACAACTCAGCGGCGGTGCCGCGGAGGCAATGAGGTGCGCCTTTCGGCGACTCCGATCGGGTATCCACTTGCCGGGTGGCACGCGAGGGCTGCGAGGCCCGGGTCCCAGCCATGCTCGCGTAAGGATCTTGTAACTCCGCGGTTGCCTTGGCGCGTTTGCCGCCACCCCCTGGCCCTTGATTCGTTTTCCCGTTTTCGATTTCAAGATTGAGCGCAGCGCTGCACACAAGCGATGTGTGCGCACGCATGGTCAAGCCAAATGCATGGCTGTTTGGGCAGCTGGGCCTCACCGCTGGGCCAGGGCCCAGTCAACGGCCACGGAGGCATTGAGCCGATTCGACGCCCGAAATCGATCAGTTCGCTCAGACCCGCTCGATTAGGCCGACGACGAGGTTCCTTCCCCGCGCGGGTTTGGGCACTAGCGGCGATTCTGTGCCCAAACCCACCCCTACCGTGCCCGATCCGTCGGTATCTGGAGTGCGCATTTCGGAGTCGCGTTACAGGTGACCCCGGGCTCTAGAATGCGCGAAACCCGCCTCTCTCGACCGGTCTCCGATTTGACGATTACAAATCAGGTGCTCTCCCAGGTTGAGCTAGGTGGGCAAGGTGACGATAACAAGTCGATGGAAGTGAACTTCAGGTTCCTGGAGCCCTATGAGGGTAGCGTGCTGACCGGGGCGATCGAAGCCGCTTACGGGCAGAGCTACGACGTCAGGTGGGTGTACGACGAGGCCGAGGTCGCGGCCCGTTTGGCCGACGGCAGATACGTGTCCTGCGTCGCCGAGGGCGCCGACGGCGAGCTGCTCTGCCACATGGGCATGAGCCTGGCTGCGGCCGGCGACGCGGTCGCGCACTCGGGGCAGGCGGTGACCCTCCCGGTCGCCCGTGGCCAGCACCTCTTCACCAGGACCAAGCGCTTCCTGATGGATTGGGCTCAGGGGCAAGGCCTGGCCGGCATGTACAGCGAGGCGACCGCCGCCCACCCATACAGCCAGCGCGCCAACATCGAGCTGGGAGCGCACGAGACGGGGTTCCTGCTCGGCTGGATCCCGGCCTCGGTCTCCAACGACGCGGCCCCTGGCGCACCGCGGCGGCGACAGTCGGCGGCGCTCTTCTACACGAAGCTGAACGACGGACACGAGCGGCGGGTCTATGCGCCCGAGCGCCACCACGAGATCGTCGGCCAGACGCTGGCGCTCTGCGAGCTTCGGGGCACGCTTGCCCAGCCGCCGCCCGACGCCGAGTTGTCCCCCTGTAGCGAGCTCCACGTCGCGGTCGATCGCGACCACAACCTCGCCCTGATCACCGTCCACCTCCCCGGCGCGGACCTCGAGGCGGCGATCGCCGCCGAGCGGCACCACCTGTTCCGCCGCCTGGGCCTGGACGCGGTCTACATCGACCTGCCGCTGGAGACCCCCGCCACCGCCCTGGTGGCCGACGACCTCGAGCGCCTCGGCGTCTCCTACGCCGGAGTCTTTCCCAACAGCCGCACCGACGGCGACGTGCTGCGGATGCAGTCGCTGCACCGGGTCCGAGTCAAGGCCGACGACATCGCCGTCGCCTCGGACCACGGGCGTGAACTGCTCGAGTACGTCCTCGCCGACGTCCGCCAGGCCTAGACGGCGACCTCGCGGGAGGCGAGGTGGACGCCGACCTTGCGCTTGACCCGCTGCAGGGCGTTGTCGACGGTCTTCGTGTCGCACTCAAGGCGCTCGGCGATCGCCTCGTAGGAGTGGCCGTCGAGGTAGAGCGAGAGGACGCGGCTCTCGAGATCTGAGAGGACCCCCGAGACCCCGGACAGGCAGGAGACGAGGCTCTCCAGCTCTTCGCTGGCGATCACCTGGTTGACCGGGTCGTGGATGCTGGGCCCCGGCAAGATCTCGTCGAGCGTCGTTTCGGAGTCCCCGGCCGCGGCCGGCGTCTGACTGAAGGAGACGTACTGGTTGAGCGGCGTGTGCTTGTTGCGGGTCGCGGTCTTGACCGCGGTGATGATCTGGCGGGTGATGCAGAGCTCGGCGAAGTTGCGGAAGCTCGACTCGCGATCGGTGCGGTAATCGCGGATCGCCTTGTAGAGGCCGAGCAGGCCCTCCTGGATCAGGTCGTCGGACTCGCCGCCGAGCAGGAAGTAGGACGAGGCCTTGAGACGGACGAAACCGCGATATCGGCGGACGATCATGTCGTAGGCATCGGGCTTGCCGGTCTTGGCGAGCGCGACGAGATAGTGATCATCAAGCTCAACTTGAGAGTTAGCCTGAGGGGCGCGCACGGCACTGGAGCGCGCAGGCGAGGGCGACCGCATTTTCTGCGTGGGAGTAAATAGAGCCACAGATCCTTCTCCTTGCTGAAGGGTCGTGGCGCCGCTTACCTCCCCCGAGGCGCCTCTTATCGACGGGCTGCCTCACACTCAAGCTGAGGTTCACCCTTGTTGCGGCGGTAGTCTTACGGGCCAGCGGAGTTCTGTCAACCCCAAATTGCGACTTTTGCAAACGCCGTTGCATTTGCATGGGTCGGCATCAGTCACTCGATCGCGGCGTGTGGCGCGGGAGAGGAGTCCTGCGGGCGGGCAGGTTTGTCCGTTCTCGGACCCTCTCCCGCGCCACCCACGAAGGAGCGCCATGCCTCGCCCGGGTCAGGGCAAGCGGTGATCTGCGTCGGTCGTTAGCTCTTCGTTCTTTGGCGGGCCGCCTCGAAGAGGAGGGCGGCAGCGGCGGCGGAGACGTTCAGGGATTCGACTTCGCCGCGGCGGGGCAGAGCGACAAGGCCGTCGCAGGAGGCGGCGACGCGGGGGCGGAGGCCCTTGCCCTCGCCGCCGAGGACGAGGACGGTGGGGCCTTTGAGGTCGACCGACCAGGGGGCGTCCTTCGCCTCGGCATCGGCGCCCCAGATCCAGAACCCGGCGGCCTTGGCGTCGGCCAGCCAGTCGGCGAGGTTGCGAACGTGGGCGACCGCGAGGTGCTCGACCGCCCCAGCGGACGCCTTGCTGGTCGCCGCGGTGACGGCCGCGGCGCGGCGCTCGGGAACGACGACGCCGGCGGCGCCGGCGAACTCGGCGGAGCGGCATACCGCGCCGAGGTTGCGCGGGTCCTGAACCTGGTCGAGCGCGACGAGCAGCGGGCTTTCGCCACGCAGCAGGCCACGGGGGTCCCCGTAGGGGTAGTTGTCGACCTCGGCCACCACACCCTGGTGGTCGGGGGAGCCGCAGAGGCGCTCGAGCTCCTCGCCCGAAGTCTCCGGCGAGCGCCAGACCCGATGCACGGCTCGCCGCCCCCGCTCGGCCTCCTCAACCGGCCGCTTCCCGTAGATGAAGTCAGACATTGCGATGGCGAGTCATCGGGGCAGCAGACGGGGGCCGTCGGCCGAATCGCGGACCGTCCAGCCCATCTCGGCGAGCCGGTCGCGGATCGCGTCGGCGCGCTCGAAGTCCTTCGCCGCCCGCGCCCCCTCGCGCTCTGCCATCAGGGCCTCGGCCCCCCTGTCCGCGGCGGCCTCCGTCGCGGACAGCGAATCGAGGCCCACCAGCTGGAGCATCTCGTGCAATGCCTCGGGCGCACCCGGCGTCTTTTCGCGGTGAGCTTCGGCGACCAGCTCGAACGCTTCGGCCATCGCCCGCGGCGTATTGAAATCGTCGGCGAGGGAGTCGCGGAACCCGGCGAGTCGGGCCGAGGCTGGGCTACTGGAGGACGCCGCGCCGTCCTGCCCGATCGGGTGCTCGCGAAAGAAATTGCGCAGGCGCTCGACCCGGGCGAGGGCCTGCTCCATCTGCTCGGGGCCGAAGGCGAGCGGCTGGCGGTAGTGGCCGGAGATCAGGTAATCGACCACGGCCTCGCGCCCATAGCGATCGAGAGCCTCGGAGAGCTGGAAGATGTCGCCCTCCGATTTCGACATCTTCGCCGCGTCGGCCTCGACCATCCCATTGTGCATCCAGATCCGCGCGAACGGCCGCCCCGCCGCCTCCGACTGGGCGATCTCGTTCTCATGATGGGGGAAGACGAGGTCCAAGCCGCCGCCGTGGATCGCGAAGGAGGCGCCGAGCTCCTGCTCGGCCATCACCGAGCACTCGATGTGCCAGGCTGGGCGCCCCGGGCCCCAGGGCGAGTCCCAGTGGGTGTCCTCGCCCTCCTTGTGCGTCTTCCAGAGGGCGAAGTCGAGCGGATCCTCCTTGAGCGAGGCGGAGCCCGCGTCCTCACCCTGGTCCATGTCCTCGGGGCGGCGGTTGGAGAGCTTTCCGTAGGCGTCGAAGCTGCGGACGCGGAAGTAGACGTCGCCCCCCGACTCGTAGGCGTGACCGGAGCCGACCAGTTCCTCGATCAGGGTGACGATCCCGGCGATCGTCTCGGTCGCCAGCGGCTCCGCGTCGGGACGGCCGAGGCCGAGACGTTCGGTGTCCTCGAAGTAGGCGGACGTCATCCTCGCGGCGAACTCGGCCGACCCCTCCCCGGCCCTGCTCGCGGCGGTGTAGATCTTGTCGTTGACATCGGTGACGTTGACGACCAGTCGCGCCCGGTAGCCCTCGGAGCGCAGGAAGCGCGCGAACAGCGAGAAGACGACATATGGCCGGGCGTTGCCGATGTGGATGCGGCTGTAGACCGTCGGCCCGCAGGCATAGATGCCCACCTCCTCGGTGGGGTCGATTGCCCGCGGCTCGCCGCTGAGCGTGTCCCTGATCCGAACCTCGCGCATCGCGAGGCCGAGGTTAGAAGGTCGCGGCTTAGAAGGTTCGGTAGCCGGCCGTCGAAGGGGCCGTCTCGCTGCGCAGCCAGGACGGCGCCGTGTCCTCCACCGCCGCCTGCGCCTCGCGCTTGGCCTTGTTGACGCTGGCCTTGATCTCGCCCTCGGTGACCTCACGGACGCGCTCTTCGCGCCGCTGGGCCTGGACGCGAATCCGGTCGGACTCGAGCCGCAGCTGATCCTCGGCGCGAGCGCGGGCGGCCTCCTCAGCCTCCCGCTCGACCTTCTCAACCAGGTTGCGGACGCTTTCCTCCGCTTCCCGGCGCACCTCCTCGGTGCCCTCCATCACCCGGCGCTCGAT
>DATAIY010000484.1:0-14073 GCA_036262475.1 Solirubrobacterales bacterium | reverse complement strand
AGTCTGGTGGCTGCCGGACGCCGCTGCCGCCGCCCGCGCCCTCGCCGACCTCCTGGACCGCAACCAGGATCGCGCCCGGGGCTCGGTGCTGGTCACGATCGGCGCCGGCGACGTCTTCCGGCTCGGCGAGGCCCTGGTGGAGGGCGAGGGATGAGCACCGCTCCCGGCGGGGTCGATCGGGACTTCCCTCTGGCCCGCCTGACCACGGTGCGCACCGGCGGCGCCGCCGACTGGTTCGCCCGCCCCGGCGCCGAGGGAGAGCTGGTCGAGTTGTTGCGCTGGGCCGAGGCCGAGGGGCTGGCCGTAGGACTGATCGGCTCCGGCTCGAACCTGCTGGTAGCCGACGATGGATTCCACGGACTCGCAATCAAGCTGGACGGCGACCTCGCCTCGATCGAGCGCGACGGCGATCGGGTCCTCCTCGGAGGCGGCGCCCGGCTGCCCTCGGCGGCGGCGAAGGCCGCGGGGTGGGGGCTTTCGGGCCTCGAGTTCGGGATCAACATCCCCGGCACCGCCGGCGGGGCGGTGCGGATGAACGCCAACGCCTACGGCGGCCAGCTGGCCAGGGTCCTCGACTGGATCGAGGTCAGCACGCCCGCCGGGACCGAGCGCCGCCAGCCCGAGCAGCTCGGCTTCTCCTACCGCCACTCGAACCTGCGGCCCGGCGAAGTCGTCTCGCGCGCGTCCTTCCGCTTGCGACCCGGCGACCCGACGGCGATCCGGGCGACGCTGGCGACGATGCGCGAACGCCGTCGCGAGGCCCAACCGTCGGGGATCAAGACCTTCGGCTCGACCTTCAAGAACCCCGACGACCAGAAGGCGGAGGGGCGTTCGGCCGGTCAGCTGCTCGACGCCGCCGGCTGCTGCGGTCTGCGTCACGGTGGCGCCCGCTTCTCCGAGGTGCATGCCAACTTCGTCGAGAACTTCGACGAGGCGACCAGCGCCGACGTGCTGGGGCTGATGGCCGAGGGCAGGCGGCGGGTCCACGAGCGCTTCGGCGTCGAACTGGAGCCGGAGGTCCAGGTGCTGGGCGAGGTCCGCTGGCCCAGCGACTGGGAGCTGTGAGGCGCCGGCTGGGGGCGATCGTCGTGGTCGTTGTTGCCGCCGTGGCGGTCTACGTCTTCCTGGTCCGCGACAGCACCGTCGCCCCGACGGTCCACCTGCCCGAACTGACCTCAACGATCGGCAGCGGCTCCGAAGCGGTGGGGGTCAGCTCGACCGGGAAGATCGTCCGCTTCCTACCGGTGCCCGAAGAACCGCCGCTGCCGCAGCTGCCGCTGAGGGAAGTGCCCAAGAGCGGCCACCTGGCCGGCCGGGCCCTGCAGCAGGCCCGCGTCCTCGGCGCCGCTCCGCCCGCCCTGCGGCCCTACCTCAAGGGCAGCTTCTACGGCGAAAGCGGGGTCGACGTCGAACTCACTTCGGGCATCGAACTGCGTTTCGGAGACGCCTCGCAGGCGGCTCGCAAGTGGAAGGCGGCGGCGACGGTACTGGCCGATCCGTCGATTACGGCGCTCGATTATGTAGACCTGCATGCGCCGAGCCACCCGGCGGTTGGCGGTTCCGGCCACAGCCTGCCCGCCGCGCCATGAGGGTTGACGGCAGCTGGGAGACCGCGCACGACTCCGTCCAAACCCTGCCTCCAGAGCCGTGGAAAGGGATTGCCAACGACACCGCGAAGCCTCTAGGGCAAAGGCTCGACCTTAGAGTGAGTCTGGCCAAACCCTTAACCCAGCATCGAGACTATCGCCTTGCAGGATGGCTGTCGGCCGTTTGACAGAGTCGCAACAATGCCCTACGTTGAGCGCAAATTCCGCACTTGAGGCGGAGGCTTGAACCCTTAAGCCTCGCTGAAGGCTCGGACGGAACGAAGGCTCAACTCAAACGCCGACCCTCGAGTTGGCGAGCTGGAGAAATCGGGAGATGGAATCCACTTACCTCGCGGTCATAAAGGTCGTCGGCGCTGGCGGCGGCGGTACCAACGCGGTCAGTCGCATGATCGACGCGGGCATCCGTGGCGTCGAGTTCGTCGCGGTCAACACCGACGCTCAGGCGCTGCAGGCCTGCGATGCCGACATCAAGCTCTCGATCGGACAGGATTTGACCCGCGGGCTCGGAGCCGGCGGCAACCCCGAGGTCGGCGCCGGCGCCGCGGCGGAGAGCCGCGACGAGATCAAGGAGGCGCTGAAGGGCGCCGACATGGTCTTCGTCACCGCGGGCGAGGGCGGCGGTACCGGCACCGGCTCGGCCCCGGTCATCGCCGAGATCGCCAAGGAAGAGATCGGCGCGCTCACGGTCGGCGCCGTCACCAAGCCCTTCGAGTTCGAGGGCAAACGGCGCATGCAGCAGGCGCTCGAGGGCATCGAGAAACTGCGCAACAACGTCGACACCCTGATCATCGTCCCGAACGAGAAGCTGCTGCAGGCGGTCGAGCGGCGCACCAGCGTCCTCGAGGCCTTCCGCCAGGCCGACGACATCCTTCGCCAGGGCGTCCAGGGCATCACCGACCTGATCACGATTCCCGGCCTGATCAACCTCGACTTCGCCGACGTGAGGACGATTATGCGCGACGCCGGCTCGGCCCTGATGGGCGTCGGCTCGGCCTCCGGTGAGACGCGGGCGCTGGACGCCGCCAAGGCGGCGATCACCTCGCCGCTGATCGAGGAGTCGATCAAAGGCGCGACCGGGATGCTGCTCAACATCACCGGCCCCGAGGACCTCGGTCTGTTCGAGGTCAACGAGGCGGCGCAGCTGGTTCAGGCCGAGGCCGACGACAACGCCAACATCATTTTCGGCTCGGTCGTCGACCAGTCGATGCGCGACGAGGTTCGCGTCACCGTCATCGCCACCGGCTTCGAGGGCTTCGAGCTCCTGGCCCGCTCGCCCCAGCGCGTGCGGCGCCGCTACGAGAGCCGCCCGCGGGTATCGGCCGAGGACACCGACATCCGCAAACTTCGGGTCTCCGACGACGACATCGACGTTCCCGGCTTCCTCAAAGACTAGGCGCGGCCGCGCTCCAATACGCTGGGCCGCGTGAACGACCCGGCGCTCCGGCGCACCCCTCTCTACGAGCAGCACGAGGCGCTCGGCGCCAAGCTGGTCCCCTTCGCCGGCTGGGAGATGCCGGTCACCTACGAGGGGGTCCGCGAGGAGCACTCGGCGGTGCGGACCCACGCCGGCATGTTCGACGTATCCCACATGGGCGAGGTCGAGGTCGAGGGCCCCGGCGCGCTCGCCTTCCTGCAGCTGGTCCTCTCCAACGACGTCGCCAGGATCGAGATCGGCGGCGCCCAGTACTCCTGCCTGTGCAACGAGGAGGGCGGCGTCCTCGACGACCTTTTCGCCTACCGGCTCGGCGGTGACCGCTATCTGATCGTCACCAACGCCGCCAACCACGAGACCGACCTCGCCTGGCTCGGACGCTGGAGCCGCGAGTTCGACGTCTCCGTCCGCGACGTCGCCGACCGCTACGCGATGCTCGCCGTCCAGGGACCGCACGCTCGCCAGGTGCTCGGCCGGGCGCTCGGGATCGAGTTGCCGCCGCGGATGCACGTCGCCGCTGTCAGGGTCGGCAGGCGCCCGGCGCTCGCCTGCGGCACCGGCTACACCGGCGAGGACGGGGTCGAGCTGCTGCTCGACCCCGAGGTGGCGGCGCCGATCTGGGCCGAGCTGCTCGACGCCGGTGTCGTCCCCTGCGGGCTCGGCGCCCGCGACACCCTGCGCCTGGAGGTCTGCTTCCCGCTGCACGGCAATGAGCTCAGCCTCGATCGCAACCCGATCGAGGCCGGCCTCGGCTGGTGCTGCGCGGAGTCGACGGGCTTCCTCGGCTCCGCGGCGGTCGCCCGCGCCCGGGCCGAGGGGACGGCGGAGCGCCTGGCGCCGTTCCTGATCGAGGGCCCCGGCATCCCCCGCGGCGGCAACCCTGTCCTCGCCGGTGGCGAGACGGTCGGCGTGGTCAGCAGCGGCACCTTCTCGCCCTCGCTGGAGATCGGCGCCGGGATGGCCTACGTCCGCGCTGACCTCGCCGGGCCCGGCACCGAGCTGGAGATCGACGTCCGCGGCAAGCACCGCCGCGCCCGAGTAGCTTCCAAACCCCTCTACCGGAAAGTGGGCTGAGCCTTGTCAGAAGCGAATTACCCAGACGACCTCCGCTACCACGACCAGCACGACTGGGCGCGGCTGGAGGGCGACGATCACGCCGTCTTCGGCATCACCTGGTACGCCCAGGACTCACTCGGCGAGGTCGTCTTCTACGACGGCCCGGAGGTCGGCGCGACGCTCCAGAAAGACTCCTCCTACGCCGAGGTCGAGTCGGTCAAGGCAGTCTCCGACGTGATCGCGCCGATGTCGGGAGAGATCGTCGAGATCAACGACGCCCTCGAAGACGCCCCGGAGCGGATCAATGACGACCCCTACGGCGAGGGCTGGCTGGTCAAGGTCCGGCTCACCGCGCCCGAGGAGGCCGGGTCTCTGCTTGGCGCCGCCGAGTATCAGAAGCTTCTGGAGGGCTAGTCAGGGCATAGCGCCGCCACCCACTTCCGTAGCCTTAGCCCGGTGACCCGATACACGTCCGCCACCGTCGACGACCGGGCCGAGATGCTCGAGGCGATCGGCGTCGACTCGGCAGCCGAGCTCTTTGAGCAGATTCCCGAGCCGCTGCGCCTCGGCCGGCCGCTGGCCTTGCCCGACGGCCTCAGCGAGTCCGAGGTCTTCGATCGCCTCGCGGCGCTGGCGGCGCGCAACGCCGACGCCGAGGAGCAGGTCTGCTTCGTCGGCGCCGGGATGTATGACCACTACGTGCCGGCGATCGTCGATGCGATCACCCAGCGATCGGAGTTCCTCACCCCCTACACGCCCTACCAGCCGGAGATCTCCCAGGGCGGGCTGCAGGTGATGTTCGAGTTCCAGACGGCGATGTCGGAGTTGACGGGCCTGCCGGTTTCAAACGCCGGCCTTTACGAGGGCCCTTCCTCGGTCGCTTCGGCGGGTTACCTGGCGATGGGCGCGACCAAACGACGCCGCTTCGTCGTCTCTCGCGGCGTTCACCCGCACAGCCGCGAGACCCTCGCCACCTACTCGAAGGGCTACGGCGCCGAGATCGTCGAGGTCGGCCTCGAGGGCGGCCTCACCGACGCCGCCGCGCTCGCCGCCGCGGTCGACGGGGAGACCGCCGCGGTAATCCTCCAGAGCCCCAACTTCCTCGGCTCGGTCGAGGATGTCGAGGCGCTCGGTGCCGCGGCCAAGGAGCACGGCGCCCTGCTCGTCGTCGCCACCGACCCGATGACCCTCGGCATCCTCAAGCCCCCCGGCGAGTGCGGCGCCGACATCGCCCTCGGCGAGGGACAGCCGCTCGGCAACCGGCTCGATTACGGCGGCCCCTCCTTCGGCTTTTTCTGCGCCACCGAGGAGCAGATCCGCCGCATGCCCGGCCGGATCGCCGGTGAAACCGAGGACGTCGACGGCCGCCGAGGCTTCGTCCTCGCGCTGCAGACCCGCGAGCAGCACATCCGTCGCGAGAAGGCGACCAACAACATCTGCACCGCCCAGGCGCTGAACGCGCTCGCGGCGATGGTTCACCTTGCCTGGCTCGGCCGCCAGGGGTTCCGTGAGCTCGGCGAGCTGCTGGCCCAGCGCACCGCCTACGCCCGCGAGCGCCTCGCTGCGGTCAACGGGGTCGAGCTGCTGCACGAGGCGCCGGTCATGCGCGAGTTCGCGGTCAGGCTCGAGGCGCCCGTCGCCGCCGTCCTCGACCGCTGCGCCGAGCGCGGGATTGCCGCCGGCTACCCGCTCGGCCACGAGTACCCCGAGCACTCCGACGGCCTCCTCGTCGCGATCACCGAGCGCCGCAGCCGCGAGCAGATCGACGACCTCGCCGAGGCCCTCGGCGCCGCGATCGCCGCCGAGCGGACCGGAGAGAGGGTGGGCGCCGCATGAGTTCGGCAATTACCGAGACCCCGATGCAGCGTGAACGAGCAAAGACGATCTATGAGAAGTCGAAGCCTGGGCGCCGCGCGGCGGTGCTGCCCGGCGCCGGCGTGCCCGAGCACCCGTTGGAGGAGCTGATCCCGGCGAACCTGCTGCGCGACGAGCCGCCGCGGCTGCCGGAGATCGCCGAGCCGGAGATCGTCCGCCACTACAACCGCCTCTCGCGTCGCAACTTCGACCTCGACAGCGGCTTCTACCCGCTCGGCTCCTGCACGATGAAGCACAACCCGCGGCTGAACGAGCGGGTCGCGGCGCTGCCCGGCCACGCCCGCCTGCATCCGGCCCAGGACCCCAAGCGTGCCCAGGGGGCGCTGGAGCTGATGTGGCTGCTGCAGCAGTCGCTGGGGGAGATCTGCGGCCTGCCGCACGTCAGCCTCCAGCCCTCCGCCGGCTCCCACGGTGAGCTTGCCGGGCTGCTGCTGACCCGCGCCTACCACGCCGATCGCGGCGAACAGCGGACCAAGGTCCTCGCCCCCGACACCTCCCACGGCACCAACCCGGCTTCGGTGACGATGGCCGGCTACGAGGTCGTCAAGGTCGCGACCAACGCGCGTGGTGGGGTCGAGATGGCCGACCTGCGGGCCAAGGTCAACGACGAGGTCGCCTGCCTGATGCTGACCAACCCGAACACGCTCGGGCTCTTCGACGAGAACATCGCCGAGATCGCGGCGCTGATCCACGAGGTGGGAGGGACCCTCTACTACGACGGCGCCAACCTCAACGCGGTGATGGGGCACTCGCGACCGGGCGACATGGGCTTCGACATTGTCCACGTCAACCTCCACAAGTCCTTCAGCCAGCCGCACGGCGGCGGCGGGCCGGGGGCGGGGCCAATAGCAGTCTCGGACCGGATCGAGCCCTACCTGCCGCGCCCTCAGGTGGTCCGCCGCGAGAGCGACAACGGCGGCGGCCCCAGCTTCGACCTCGACTTCGACCGGCCCAAGTCGATCGGCCGCCTGCGCGGCTTCCAAGGCAACTTCGGCGTCTTCGTCCGCTCCTACGCCTACATCCTCAGCCTCGGCGCCGACGGCCTCGCCGAGGCATCGGAGACCGCCGTCCTCAACGCCAACTACCTGAAGGCGCGCCTGGGGGAGGGCCGCGCCGGCGAGCGGCTGCCGATTGCATTCGAGCGCCACTGCATGCACGAGTTCGTCCTCTCCGGCAAGCCGATGAAAAAGCAGCTGGGCCTCGCCACCCTCGACCTCGCCAAGCGCCTGCTCGACTTCGGCTTCCACCCGCCGACCGTCTACTTCCCGCTGCTGGTCGACGAGGCGCTGATGGTCGAGCCGACCGAGACCGAGACCAAGGAGAGCCTCGACGCCTTCGCCGACGCGATCGAGCAGATCCTCAGCGAGGCCGAGGCCGACCCCGAGGTCGCCAGGCAGGCCCCGTACACGACTCCTGTCCGCCGCCTCGACGAGGTCCGGGCGACCCGCAGGCCGGTGGTCCGCCAGCCGCTCGGTGATTAGCTCGGACGAGGCGACCACGCTCGCCGTCACCGGCTCGACCGGGGCGCTGGGCGGTCGCGTCGGCCGCCGCCTCGCCGACCGAGACATCGCCCAGCGGCTGATCCTCTGCCAGCCTGCGAGGGCGCCGAACTCGCGGTCGCCAGCTCCTACGGCGATGAGGGCGAGATGCGGGCGGCGCTGGAGGGCATGGAGACCCTGTACTTCGTCTCCGGGCGCGAGGACGCCGACCGTCTCGAGCAACACCGGACGGTCGTGCGCGCCGCCGTCGCCGCCGGGATCGAGGCGATCGTCTACGTCTCCTTCCTCGGCGCCGGTGCCGACGCCACCTTCACCCTCGCCCGCTACCACTGGGCGACCGAGGAGGCGATCCGCGGGTCCGGTCTCGCCTTCACCTTCCTGCGTTCCTCGCTCTACGTCGACTTCGGGCCCTTCCTCGCCGGTCCCAAGGGCGTGATCCGCGGGCCCGCCGGCGAGGGCCGTCTGGCTCCGGTCTCCCGCGACGACCTCGCCGACGTCGCCACCGCGATCCTCACCGTCAGCGGCGAGCACGACGGCAAGACCTACGAGCTGACCGGGCCCGAGCTGCTCGGCGTCGCCGAGTTCGCCGAGCGGCTGAGCACCTACACCGGCTCGGCGCTTCGCTACGCGGAGGAGACGGTCGAGGAGGCCTGGGAGAGCCGCCGGCCCTCCGGAGCACCCGACCGGGAGATCGAGGGATGGGTCAGCTCCTACCTGGCGATGGCCGACGGCTCGCTCGCGGTCAAGACCGACGCCGTCGAGACCTCTCCGGCCACCCCCCGCAGACGCTCGAGCGCCTCGATGCCCATCCCGAACTCCTGGGCGGCAGGGAACCCGCCTAGAGATCCGGCAGCTCCTGCTCGAGCTTGAGCACCGGCGCGAATAGGTCGCCGTGGGCCTCGATCCGGTCCAGGACCGCGTCCGCCTCGAAGACGAGGGTGGAACCGTCGCCGCTGTCGGCCACGGCCTCAACCTCCGCCCAGGTGACCGGCGTCGATGCCGTCGGCCGCTCCCGCGCCCGCAGCGAGTAGACGGCGATCGTCGTCTTGCGCTGGTGGTTCTGGGACCAGTCGACAAAGACCTTGCCCTCGCGTTCGACCTTTTTCATTTTCGAGACGACCTGATCGGGGGTCTGCTTCTCGAGCAGCTGGGCGATCGCTTTGGCGAATGGTTTCGTCGTCTCGTAGAAGGTTTTGTTGTTGAGCGGTATGTAGACCTGCAGGCCCTTGGAGCCCGAGGTCTTGGGGAAGGACTTGACGCCGAAGTGGCCGAACAGCTCGCGCAGCCGCAGCCCCACCCGGCAGCAGTCGACGAGGTCCGCTGGCGGCCCGGGATCGAGATCGAAGGCGAGGACCGTGGGCCGTTTCGGCGCTCTCGACAGTGATAGCGAGGGGTGCAGCTCGATCGAGGCCAGCTGCGCCATCCAGATCAGCGTCGGCAGGCTGTCGCAGACGCAGAAGTCGATCATGCCGGCGTGCGGGCCGGCTTCGACCCGCGTCGTTTTCACCCATTGCGGCCGGTGCTTGGGGCAGCGCTTCTCGAAGAACGCGGCGTCAAGGTCTTCGACTCCTTCGGGGAAGCGGCGCAGAGTCACCGCACGTCCGCTCAGGTGCGGGACCATCGCCGGCGCCACCTTGGCGTAGTAGTCGACCATCTCACCCTTGGTGAAGCCGGCCTTCGGGTAGAGGACCTTGTCGAGGTTGGTGAGCTTCAGCTCCCGGCCCTCGACCTCGACCTGCTGGCTGCTGGCCACGGCCTATCTGGAGGACTTCGATTTCGAGCGCGAGGCGGAGCGTTTCGGTTTCGCCGTCACTTTGCTCTTCTCGGTGGTCGATTTCGACTTTTTCGCCGGGCGTTTCCTGTTCTTGACCGCGGCGATGCTCTCCTCGAGGGCCGCCATCAGGTCGGGAGCTTTGGTCGCCTTCGGCGCCGCGCTCTCCGGCGTCACGATCTCCTTGCCTTCGGCCTTGCGTTCGATCAGTCCGAGGAGCTCCTCGCGGTACTCATCGCGATAGGCGGACGGGTCGAAATCGGTGCTCAGAGAGTCGATCAGCTGCTCGGCCATCTCCTGCTCGCGCTTGGCGACCTTCGGAGCTTCGTCCGGCAGCACCTCCTCGAGCTCGCTGGCCGGCACGACCTCGTCGGCGAAGCGCATCGTGGTCAGGGTCAGCACGCCGCCGGAAGTGCGGATCGCCGCCAGGTGCTCCTTGTTGCGGAAGACGAAGCGGGCGACCGCCACCTTGCCCGAGGCCTTCATCGCCGCGGCCAGCAGCGAGTAGGCCTTCTCGGCGCCGTCGGCCGGGCCGAGGTAGTAGGGACTGTCGAAGTAGATCGGGTCGATCTGGTCGAGGTCGACGAAGTCCTGGACGTCGATCGCTCGCGTCTTCTCGGGCGCCAGCGCCGACATCTCGTCTTTGCCCAGCGGCACGTAGTTGCCGGGAGTGACCTCGAAGGCCTTGATGATCTCCTCGTAGGGGACCTCCTCGTCGGTCCCCTCGGCCACCCGCCGGTGTTTGATCCGGGCGCTGTCGGACGCGCGGATCTCGCGCAGGGCGATATTGCGCCGCGCGACCGCGCTGTAGAGCTTCACGGGCACGTTGAGGAGCCCAAAGCTGATCGAACCGCTCCAGATTGCTCTTGCCATCAGCAGATCACCTACCCGGATTCTTCCAGGCCAGCGCCCACCGAAGAAGTTCTCCGGGTGGCGCGGGAGGCATCTTGCGGCAGCGCCGAGGGGGACGCTCGCGGTGCCGAAGACGGGCTCGCTGTCGCCGGCCGAAGCGACCCGGGTGCGGACTGCGTCGGCCTCCGCCTCGACCTCGGCCTTCCACCTCGGCGTCCTGATCGCGGGCCTGCTGATGATCGCCGGCGGCGTCGCCTCTGGCTTCGGGATCGAGAACGGCTCGCGCCGCCAGACCGAGCCGGGGCGCTCACGCATAAGGTTCGAGACGTGAGCGACGCACCGATCATCTTCTCCGGCATCCAGCCGAGCGGCCGCAAGCACCTCGGCAACTACATCGGCGCGATCCGCCAGTACGTCGAGGGCCAGGAGCGGGGCGAGCCGGCGATCTTCTGCATCGTCGACCTGCATGCGATCTCGGTCGCCTACGACCCGACTGAGCTGCGCGAGCGGCTCTACGACACGACCGCGATCCTGCTCGCCGCCGGCCTCGATCCCGAGCGCTGCATCCTCTTCCGCCAGTCCGATGTCCGTGAGCACACCGAGCTGACCTGGCTGCTCTCGGCGGTGACCGCCCACGGCGACCTCAACCGCATGCACCAGTTCAAGGACAAGTCGGCGCGCCAGCGTGAGCTGGTCTCGGCGGCGCTCTTCTTCTACCCCGTCCTGCAGGCAGCCGACGTGCTCGCCTACCGCGCCACCGAGGTCCCGGTGGGGGAGGACCAGCGCCAGCACATCGAGTTGATGCGGGAGATCGCCCGCCGCTTCAACGAGCGCTTCGGCGAGACCCTGGTCGAGCCCGAGCTGCGGGTGCCCGAGGTCGGGGCGCGGATCATGGACCTGCAGGAGCCGGAGCGGAAGATGTCGACCAGCGACTCGACCGAGGCCGGCACCGTCTACGTGCTCGACGAGCCCGGCGCGATCCGCAAGAAGCTCGGCAGCGCGGTGACCGACTCCGGCCGCGAGGTGGTGCGCGGCGAGGGCAAGGCCGGGATCACCAACCTGATCGACGTCCTCGCGGTCGCCCGCGGCGTCGACGAGGCCGAGGTCGAGCGCGAGTTCGCCGGCGCCGGCTACGGCGACTTCAAGAAGGCCGTCGCCGAGGGCGTGATCGAGCTCCTGGCGCCGGTCCGCGAGCGCTACGCTGAGCTGCGCCCTGACCAGTCGGCGCTGGAGACGGCTCTTGCCGCCGGAGCGGAGAAGGCGCGCGAGATCGCCTCGGCGACCGTGGTCGACGTTCGTGACCGCATGGGCATCGGCCCCGGATAAGTTCCGCCCACCTCCTCCGCTCCCGCTCCCTCGCGAAGAATCAGATATGGACGTTCGGTCGCTCCCGCGTCCGGGGCGGGTGGGTGGACATCCAATCCGGGCGTTACCGTCTAGCTGTGCCAGTCGCGGACCTGGATCTCGACCTCGACATCTTCGCCGGGCCGTTCGACCTGCTGATGGCGGTCGTCCTGCGCGAGGAGGTGAGCCTGCTCGAGCTGCAGCTGGGCGAGGTCGTCGTCGCCTACGTCGAGCACCTCGAGCGCGAGGGCGAGCTGGAGCTGGAGGTCGCGACCGAGTTCCTGGTTCTGATCGCGGCGCTGCTGGAGCTGAAGTCGCGGCTGATGCTTCCCGGCCCGGAGACCGAGCTCGACGAGCTCGGGCCCGAGGAGGCCCTCGAGGAGCTGCTGGCGCGGATGCTCGAGTACCGGCGCTACCGCGACGCCGCCGCCGAGCTCGCGGAGACCTTCGAGTCCCAGCGCGGCTACCTGTACCGCTCGGCGCCGCTGCCGGCGGATCTGCGCCGGGTCGCGGTCGACGCTGCCACCGCGGTCTATGACCCCGACCAGCTCGGCACCGCGCTGGGCGACCTGCTGCTGGAACCGGCCGACGTCGACATCAGCCACATCCAGCCGACCGTCTCGCTCGAGCGTCGCCTCCGCGCCCTGCGCGACGCGCTCGGGCGCCGCACCAGCTTCGACTTCGACGACGAGTTCGGCGACGAGGACCGGCTGACCCAGGCGGTCACCGTCTTCGCCCTGCTCGAGCTCTACCGCAAGGGCGAGGTGACCTGGGAGCAGACCGAGCCGCTCGGCCCGATCCAGGTCCGCAAGGTGGTCCCGGAATGAGTGATCTCGCCCGCACCGTCGAGGCGCTGCTCTTCCTCTCGCCGCAGCCGGTCGCCGTCGCCGACCTCGCCGAGGCGACCGAGGCGACCGAGGGCCAGGTCTCCGAGGCGATCGAGCTGCTGCGCGAGGACCTCGCCGAAGGCCGCCGCGGCGTCGTCCTGCGCGAGGTCTCCGGCGGCTTCGCCCTCGCCTCCGACCCGGCCAGCGAGGAGGCGGCGCGGCGCCTACTGGCGAAGCCGCGAACTCCGCCGCTGACCCAGGCGCAGGGGGAGACACTCTCGATCATCGCCTACCTGCAGCCGGTCTCCCGCCCCGAGATCGCCCACATCCGCGGCGTCACCTCAGAGTCGGCGGTTCAGACCCTGGCCGAGCGCGGCCTGATCGAGGAGTCGGGCCGCTCGCGCTTCGGCGCCGTGATCTTCAAGACCTCGGAGCTGTTCGAGCGGCTCTTCGGCCTCGCCGGGCTCGACCAGCTGCCCGATCCGTCGCGCTTCGACCCCAGTCCCGAGGACGAGCGCGAGCTGCGCGAACGCCTGCTCAAGGCCGGCGAACAGCGCGCCGAGTAGCCGATGTTCGTCCCCGTCCACTAGCGGTGCGCCTCGCCAAATACCTCGCCCACGGCGGCGTCGCCTCGCGCCGGGCGGCGGAGCGGATAGTCGCCAACGGGCGCGTCAGCGTCGCCGGCAAGGTCGTCACCGATCCCGCCCGCGACGTCGGCGAGGACGATGACGTCCGCGTCGACGGCAGCCCGGTCGGCACCGAGACCCACGAGGTCTGGGCGGTGAACAAGCCCGCCGGCGTGGTCTCGACCGCACGCGAGCCAGGGGAGCGGCCGGCGGTCGTCGAGCTGGTCGACACTTCCGCCCGCCTCTATCCGGTCGGCCGCCTCGACGCCGAGTCGACCGGCCTGCTGCTGCTGACCAACGACGGCGCCCTCGCCAACCGGCTCACCCACCCCCGCTACGGCGTCACCAAGACCTACCGGGCACAGCTGCGCACCTCGATCGCCGACCGTGACCTGGAGCGGCTGCGGCGCGGGGTCGAGCTCGAAGACGGCCCGACCGCGGCGGCCGAGGTGACATGTGTGGGCGAGCGCGAGATCGAGATCGTCCTGCGCGAAGGCCGCAACCGCCAGGTCCGGCGCATGGTCGAGGCGGTGGGGAACCGGGTCGTGGCGCTGCGCCGCGTCGGCTTCGGCTCGCTGCGGCTCGGCCGCCTCGCCGAGGGTGGCTGCCGCCGCCTCAATCGCGAGGAGGTCGCTCGGCTCTGGAAAGATGCCGGGTCGTGACCGCGCAAGCCCCGGGAGGAGACCCAGACCCGCAGCGCCTCTTCGCCGTCCGCGGTGCCGCGCAGGCCGAGGCCAACGAGGCGGAGGCGATCCTCGGCGCGACCGAGGATCTGATGCGCGAGTTGATCGAGCGCAACCGGCTCCAGCCCGAGGCGATGGTCAGCTGCCTGTTCACGACCACAGCCGACCTCGACGCGGAGTTCCCGGCGGTGGCCGCGCGCCGGCTTGGGCTGAGCGCGGTGCCGCTGCTCTGCTGCCGCGAGATCCCGGTCCCGGGGTCGATGCCGCGGGTGATCCGGGTGATGCTCCATTTCTACGGCCCACAGGATCTGACGCCGGCCCATACCTACATCGGCGAGGCGCAGAAGCTGCGCGCCGATCTCGAAGCCGCCCAGTAAGTCGACCGTCCGTCAGAATCCAAGGACGATGACCGTCACCTTCGCGGAGAAGCTGGCCCGGATGCCGGGCTACAAGGCCGGCGTGCCGACCGGGCAGGCGCCCGAGGCGATCGCCGCCGGAGAC
>DATAIY010000483.1:0-3798 GCA_036262475.1 Solirubrobacterales bacterium | reverse complement strand
CTACGAGGGGATCTACGCGATCGGCTTCGCGCTGGTCTCCTTCGGCCTCGCCGATGTCACCTGGGGCAACGGCCTGATCGCCGCCTTCGTCTGCGGGATCGCGATGGCGGCGACCGAGCGCGAGGTGCCGGAGGGCTTCGTCGAGTTCGCCGAGAACACCAGCGCCATCCTCCAGGTGCTGACCTTCTTCGTCTTCGGCGGGCTGATCGTCGCCACCGGCTTCCACCACAGCGTCCCGCCGCGGATCCTCTTCGTCCTCTTCGCGCTCCTGATCGCCCGGCCGGTGGCGGTGATGATCTCCTTTCTGCGGACCGGGCTGCCGCGAGCAGAGAAGCTGTTCATGGCCTGGTTCGGCCCCAAGGGAGTCGCGTCGATGCTCTTCGCCCTCTTCGTCCTGAAGTCGCAGATCGACAACGCCGGGCTGATCTTCGACGTCGCCTCGATCGCGATCATCGCCTCGATCGTCGCCCACGGACTCACCGACACCGTCGGCGCCAAATGGATGGCGCGGCGGACCGGGCTCGACAGAGCCCACTGAGGTATCTCCCGGCCGATCGCTAGCGGTGACTCAGCCTTTGGGCAGACTGAGTCGCTGAGCCTGGTTGATCTGAGCGATGCGTTTCTCCTCGATGCCTGCCTCGGCTGCCAGCTCGGGCCAGGGCTCGACCGCTTCGAGGACCTCGGCGAGGATTTCCTCGGCCTGCCCTCGCTTCAACGAGGCGACCTCTCCGGCGCGGCGGAGGTCATCGATCGTGAACGCGTCGCGCCTGCCGTTGATCGACATCTGGTGCCGGGACGTCCAGCGGCCATCCGGGTTATGGGCGTAGACGACATCGAAGGCGGGGGAGAGGAACCAGCGGCCGCTGCGATCCATCAGGAAGGCGATGTTCTTCACGTGGTCGTCCTGGTTTCTGGCGACGACGTTGAAGACCATGCGGCGAAACTGCTGCTCGGCCGCCCCCTGGGGCAGGCCCAATCGGCGGATCGTCTGAAACGCCTGCTCGTAGGAGTTCGCGCCCGGTTGACGGAAGTCGAGATGGGCGAGCGCGGCCAGCGACTGCATGTGGAGCTTGGAGCCGTCGGGGCCGCGATCGAAGCGTCGGGTCATGAAGTGCCGCCGCCCGCCCTCCTCGAGCAGCCTGCACTCGGTCATATCGATGCCGGCCAGCCTGGCCATTTTCGAGTGGACCCACTCGATGGCGCCGTAGCCCTTGGATGCGCCGAGGTCCCGCGTCCGGTCCTCGATCCCGTCGAACTTGAGGATCCAGTGCTCGAATCCGGGGCCGGCGTCCAGTTGGCCGGATCGCACCTCTTCGGTTACGGGGTTCAGCGCGATCAGGGCCTTCGGGCGAGCGCCTCCGGCGGAGGTGCCGACCCGAAGGATTTCCCTCATCGCTCGCCTTTTTCCTGGTTTCCGCAGCGAGGCCGCTAGGTCCGAGCGCTCGGCCAGGACCTCTGCCGCCAGCTCGACCAGAGACTCGACGTCGATCGTGTGGCTCGTCGTAGCACGGGGGCCACGGGCTGGCACGAACTCGAGGGCCCCCATCCCGCGCTTGCCGATGTAGCAGAGGCGCTCGACCGCGTCGAAGCTATCGGGGTCGCGCCTCTCGGTGGCCAGCCAGGCGTCGATGAGGGCCTGGCCATAGCGGTCCGGCAGCGAGTCGGCCAAGAGGGCTGGCAGCCCGCTGAAGCTTTCGCCGGCGAGGTTCGGAAAGCGGTAGGTGCGAGCGGCGGCGAGCGGCATCATCAGCGGCGAGACCTCGATCCCGCTGGAGACGAACTCAGGGTCGTACTCGAAGGTGGCCGTTTGCTCGTCGTCGGCCAGGGAGATCGCTCCGATCGGCGAACCCCAGAGGCGCACCTCAGCGAGCGAGCTCAAGTCTCGTCCTCGTCTCCCCATCGCCACGGGCCGGGCTGGCGATCTGATGGCTCGGACGTTCGCGACGATCCGGCGCGCTTTCGCTGCCGGCCCTGACGTCTCAGCTCGTCGACCGGGCTCGGAGCCGGCTCGGGCACCAGTCGATCGAGTCCCTCGATGAGGTCGAGTGCCCGCAGGATGCGGATCAAGCTCTTCAGCGAGCCTGATCCACCGTCCTCGATGCGCTGCAGGGTCACTCTGCCGACTCCGGCCTCCTCCGCCAGGTGGGCCTGACTCAGGTTGCGCTCGAGCCGGGTCCGGCGCAGGCGTGAACCGAGCTCTTCGAGCACGACCCTGTCGGTGTTCTCAAGTGTAATCCGCACAATGCCTCTTTCTTGAAGCATTATAGCGCTATCAACGTACTGTGCATCGTAAATGATGCAAAGTACCTAAGTGAAATCCGATAAACCCGGCTTGCAGGCTCCGGGCTAAGCGGGGACGCCGGCGAGGCGCTCCTCGACCCAACCGGTCGAGGCGATGTGCTTGCTCATCCCCAGCTCCTTCGGCTCGGCGCCGAGCGCCAGGCCGACCAGCTGCGGCAGATGCAGGACGGCGAGGCCGAGGTCGCGGTTGACGACCTTCGCCGCCTCGGGCTGCTGCATGTCGAGGTTGAGATGGCAGAGCGGGCAGGGAGTGACGAGGCAGTCGGCGCCGGCGTCGATCGCGTCGCCGACGTGGGTCCCGGCCTGCTTCAGCGAGGTCTCGCGGTTCATTGTGATCACCGGGAAGCCGCAGCACTTGCGGGCGCCGTCGTACTCGACGACCTCACCGCCCAGCGCCACGATCACCTGCTCCAGGTAGATGTCGCGGTCGGGGTGTTCGCCGTAGCCGAGGCGCTCCTTCGGGCGGACGATGTAGCAGCCGTAGAAGGGGCCGACGCGGAGGCCGGAGAGCGGCCGCTTGACCTGCGCCGCGAGGCGGTCGAGGCCGTAGTCCTCGACCAGCAGCCAGAGGAAGTTCTTGTTGGTAAAGCCGTTCTTGTCCTTCTCGTAGGACAGGCCCTGGCCCGAGAGCGCCTCGTTGACGTGGGCGCGGTAGGCGGAGTCGGCGTCGAGGCGCTGCTGGCACTCCGACTGGGCGCCCTGGCAGGTCGAGCAGATGTTCATCATCGAGAGCCCGGTCTGTTGGGCGAGTGCGAAGGTGCGGGCGTTGAGCGTGTCGGCGAGCTCCTGGTTGTGCTCGGCGATGACGCCGGCGCCGCAGCAGTTGGCGCGGTCCAGGGTCACCAGCTCGATCCCGAGGCGGTCGGCGACGATCGCCATCGAGCCGTGCAGCTCGGGGGTGAAGCCACGCGAGACGCAGCCCGGCCAGTAGGCGACTTTGATCTTCTCGCTCACTGTGAAGCCTCCTCGCTGGCTGGGGCGACGGCCGTTGCGAGTTCGTCCTCGGCCTCCAACTCGGCCAGCTCGCCCTCATCGCCCTTGATGTATAGGTTGAATTCCTCGTTGTGCTCCTCGGCGTGCGTGTAAATCGCCTTGACCTCGTCCTGGGCGCTGTCGGGAAGCTTGTGGTGGATGCCCGGGATCAGTTTCGGGAGCGAGCGCATCTTGCCGGTTTTGATCCCGCGGATCGCCGTCGGAATCGAGCCGAGCATTTCCTTGATCGCCCGTTTGCTCGGTTTCAGCTTGCCTTTGACGCCCGGGGCGAAGGACTCCTGCAGCAGCAGCGACTCGTCCAGCGTCCCCTTCTTCTCGATGATCTTGACGAAGGCGATCTCATGGCTGTGGCCGCTGTTGGGGTCTTCGATCCCCTCTTCGCCGGCCTTGCGGCGCAGGCGCATGATCTGGTCCATCGGCGCCACGTCCTTCGGGCAGGCGTCGACGCAGCTGAAGCAGTGGGTGCAGTCGTAGATGCCGTGCGGGTCCTCGGCGAGGTCGTGC
>DATAIY010000482.1:0-2711 GCA_036262475.1 Solirubrobacterales bacterium | reverse complement strand
GGACACCCCAGTCGAGCTGAGCTTGCTGGAGATCCCCGACGCCATCACGGCGGCCGAGGGAACCGCGATGGAGCTCGACGACTGCGCCTTCCCGCTGCTGAGCCGGATCGACATCAGCGACAATCCCATGCAGGCGTTCGACGGCACCAACATCGCCCTTCTAATCGGTGCCCGGCCGCGCGGACCCGGCATGGAGCGCTCCGACCTGCTCGAGGCCAACGGCGGCATCTTCAAACCGCAGGGCGAGGCGATCAACTCCGGAGCCGCCGATGACATCAGGGTGCTGGTGGTCGGCAACCCGGCCAACACCAACTGCCTGATCGCGATGTCGAACGCGCCCGACGTGCCGCGGGAGCGATTCACGGCGATGATGCGCCTGGACCACAACCGGGCCATCTCACAACTCGCCAACAAGCTTGGCAAGCCGGTCACCGCTGTCACCAACATGACCACCTGGGGCAATCACTCGGTCACCCAGTACCCCGACCTTGTCAATGCCAAGGTCGACGGCGAGAGCGCCTGGGATGCCGTCGACGACGAGGTCTGGATCGGCGACGAGTTCATCCCGCGGGTGGCAAAACGCGGTGCCGAGATCATCTCCGCGGGCGGAGCCTCCAGTGCCGCCTCCGCCGCCAACGCGGCGATCGACCACATCCACGACTGGGTGCTCGGAACTCCCGACGGCGACTGGGTCTCGATGGCCGTGCCCGCCGACGGGTCCTACGGCATCGGCGAGGGAATCGTCTGCGGTGTTCCCTGCTCCTGCAGCGGCGGTGAGTGGTCCGTCGTCCAGGGACTCGAGGTGCCCGACTTCTCGCGCCAGCGGATCGACGCCAGCGTGATGGAGTTGCAGGAGGAGCGCGACGCGGTCAGCCAGCTGGGTCTGATCTAGGCCCCCCGGCGAGAGAGGCCGGCCCAAGCGGCCGGCCTCACGTGATGTAGCGGTGGCGGGACTCAGCCGGCCGGGTAGTACTGGCGGCCGTCCTTTTTAACCCGGCCCTCTTTCTCGAGGTCGCCGAGAACCCGGTAGAGGTAGTTCGGCTTGATCTTCATCTGCTTGGCGACGTCCGAGGCGCTGATGCCGGGCTCTTTGGCGATCAGGTTCACCGCCTGGTCGGCGCGGGTGCCGCCACGTCGTTTGCGGCGACGCGGTGCGGCGCCGTCGGAAGCGCTGGATTTGGCTTTGGAGCTGCCGCGGGGACGACCGGGGGCGCGGCGGGTGACTTTGCCACCGAGCTCCGCAAGGGCGCGCTCGAGGCGCTTACGCTCATCATCGAGATCGGCAAGCCTCTCATGAACCAGCCGCCGGGCTTCGTCGAGTACGTTCGTAGTGCTGGGCATCGATTTCCTTTCAATCAAAAAGTAGTTCCTGCCTGTGTGGCAGTGTGACAGAGCCACACTCACTGTGACTGTCTATTCGGTCAAAATATCGCTCTTCCATCAGGCGGTTTGTATAAACGGCCAAATGGTGAGGATGAGTAGGCGCGGCCCCCCAACGCATCTAACAGAGCGTTCTGAGAGGGATCGCGACGGTCAGTGACGGCGCGCGGGCGACCGTGATTGGCCTCCAGCCAGGCTCGGATCGCAGTTGTGTGGGCGCGCTCGTCGTCTTGGCGGTTGGCGTGCAGCTGCATGAGCAGCAGCCGGATCGTGCGCTCTTGGCCGGTCAGAACACTCAACGAGATGCGTTGGGGGGGCGCGGCTACTGGGCCCGCTCGACCTGGCGCTCAGGTGAGATGCGGATCACGTTCCGAGCCAGGCCCACTCTCTCCAGAACGGAGATGATGAAAGCCGAGGGATCCGGCTCCCACCGTTTGAGACCGTGGACGGCGGAGCGCGGGAAGGCGTGATGGTTGTGATGCCACGACTCTCCCAGCGAGGGCAGCGCCAGCCAGAACACGTTGGTGGAGCGATCGTCGGTGTCGAAGCGACGGCTGCCGAGGAAGTGACAGACGGAGTTGACGCTCCAGGTCACGTGGTGGACGAAGAAGATGCGCACCAGGCCGCCCCAGAGGAGACCGGTGAGAGCGCCGAGGAGGGTTCCGGTGATGAGGAAGCCGGCGAGGGCGGGGATTGCCAGGCTGGCGTAGACGAGCGCGACGAAGTGACGGCTGATGAACCTCATCCCACGGTCCTCATAGAGGTCGGGTGCATAGCGCTTCCAGTCGGCGCGGCCCTGGGTGGACATCAGCCAGCCGGTGTGGGCGTGCCAGAGGCCGGAGAAGACGCCACGGGTGCCACCGTCAACCCCGACGTGGGGGCTATGCGGATCGCCCTCTTCGTCGGTGTGTGCGTGGTGCTTACGATGATCCGCGACCCATGAGATCGCCGGTCCCTGCACGGCCATCGAGCCGAGAATCGCGAACACATACTCGGTCGGCTTCGCGGTCTGGAAAGAACGGTGGGTGAGCAGGCGGTGGAAACCGACGGTGATGCCAACCGCCGTCAACAGATACATCACGGCCGCGATCGCGAGGTCAGCTGGGCTGACCAGGCTGTTCCAGAGCAGGACGATGGCGGCGATGGTGGCGACGAAGGGCAGCACGACCGCTCCCAGGTTCGCCCCCTTCTCGATCCGCGTCATCTCGCCCATGTCCAGAAGATACGCGAAGGTTCGAGATATGTATTAGCTTTTAGGACACGTTTATGTGGCGATCTTTATTAGTTAGATGATAAAAACCTTGGACTCTGAGCCCTGGCGCGGCCTGCCT
>DATAIY010000481.1:0-4267 GCA_036262475.1 Solirubrobacterales bacterium | reverse complement strand
ATCAGCCAGCAGCTCGGGCCACCCGCCCCAGCCGGCAGGGGCGCGATCCTCGGGTCCCGGCTCCGGCGCCGGTGCGGCCTCGAACTCCGGCAGCCAGTAGCGCTGGCGCGGATTGCTCATGTCGTCGAGGTCAGCTGCAGTGAGGATATGCAGGCCGGGCGGGACTTCGTGCCGAGAGAGCTCGGCGCCGTCGTAGCGCCACCAGCTCACCTGACGCGACTCGGCGAGGGCTAGGTTAAACGGGCGCACCAGGTGCAGGTCCTGGGCGGCGATCGCCTCGCTGCCGTGGGCGGCGGCGATCAGCGGTAGCTCACCGCGGCTGCGCGCCTCGCGCTCGGAGAGCCCAGTTGGCTCGATCCGGTTGAGGATCACCGCGACCCGCCGCTCGCCCGGATTCGCCGCCAGCCAGGTGCCGCCCGCCTCGCGGTCGCGGCCGCCGATGAGGCCGGGGTACTCCTCGGGCCACCACTTGGCCGGCGGCTGCCATGCCCGCGACCGGAACTCGTCGCGGGTGGAGGCGAGGAGGACGGGCCACCGGGCCCCGGGGTCAAGGGAGATGATCAGGGTGCACATTGGCTCTGCGGAGGCTAGGTGAGCTGGCTCCGGAGTGAGGCGATGGGAGAGCAGCGCGCCGTCGCTCTCCTGGCCCTGATCCCTAGTTGGGTCGTCTGGCCGCTCGGCTCCTTCACCGCCACGGCCCTCCGAGAGCGGACTTCCGGGTGGTCCGGCGCCTAACCGACCCGTGGATCATCACTTCGCTACACCGGGTGGCGCATCCGCTCGACTATCCGCGGGTGGTCGCGAGAGACGAATCGGGCCCCCGCTATCCAAAGAACCCCTGCAGATATGGGGGTTCTTTGTGTTTCGGGGGTGTTTGAGGATTTGACGGTAGCCGTCAATTTGCCGTCATTCTGAGACGGCGACGCCTCGTTCGCGTCGGCCAGGGCTTCCTTGTCGGCCCGCAGCTCGGCGATCCGCTCGCTGACCAGCTCCGGCTCGACGCCCTTCTCCAGGGCCTGGACCTGGGCCCTGATCTTGCGGTCGATCTCGGCGATCTGCTTGCGCAGCTTCGTCCCGGCCAGCTTGCCGTTCCTTCGCTCGCTACTCGCCGCCGCGATCAGGACCCGCACCCAGAGCCGGATATCGACGCGACCTACGCAGCCCTCCGATCGCTGGCGATTAGCGGGGCTGGCCGTTGGCGTTGGTGACTGAGGTCGCACGCGCGTCGATCAGATGCAGTCGTGGTTTGGGTCGAGCGTCCCTGAACTCAGCCCCAAGATGCCTCGGACATCGGGCGGAAGCTGGTGGTCAGGATCCGCATGCGCCTGGGGCGCGTGACCGTGAACAGCACGACGTCGGCGACCTCGTCCGCGGTCAGCAGGCCCTCGAGCTCGGGGTCGCCTTCCTCGCGGCCCGCCCCGATCGCGAACCCGGTCTTTACTCCGCCCGGACATATGCAGGTGGCGCGCACGCCCCGCTCGCGCAGCTCGTGGTCGAGGGCGCGCGTGAAGCCCAGCTGGCCGAACTTCGACGCGTTGTAGACGGCCTCGCCGGGGAAGGCGCGGAGGCCAGCGACGCTTGCGAGGGAGACGAAGTCCCCTTCGCCCGTCGCAATCAGGTGGGGCAGGGTCGCGGCCGCCGTGTAGAGAGTGCCCTTGAGGTTCACGTCAATCATGGCCTCGAGCCGCTCCGGATCGAGCTCGAGGAACGGCCCGTAGGCTCCAACGCCCGCATTCGCGACGACGACGTCGAGGCCACCAAAGCGCTCGAGTACCGCGGCCCCGGCGACGCCAACCGCGACGCGGTCGCGAATGTCGCACGCCAAGCCGAGCCCACGCTCGAGCCCGAGATCGTCGCCCCGCCTCGAGAGCAACCCGACCGACGCACCGGCCTCGTGCAACTTGTGCGATACCGCCGCGCCGATGCCGCCGCTGGCGCCGGTGACGAACGCGACCTTACCTTCCAGTTCCATGGGGTCTCCTCCGTTGGGGGTGGTGACGGCCGCAGCGTATGGCGCGGCAGGCCGAGGACGAGGGCGCGCCACCATCCTGCGGTGCTACTTGCAGGTGGCGCCGGGGGCCCCGTGCCCATATCCCGGTGGATCGACGAGCCCCTCTGGCGGAGTTCTGAACGGATCGCTTCGCAATACCCTGTGTTTCGCGTCCGGGCCGATTCGCCTCGACCGAATGACAGCGGCTCCACACCACGAGCGCAGTGATCCAACCGCATCAAGGGAGCTGGTCCGGGCCAGTCAAGATCCCCGTTCTGGCCCCGGACCCAAAGGCTCGTTCCGGCCGCGTCACAAGCTCATAGCCAACATCCGCTCAACGATTCGCGGGTGGTACGAGAGACGAATCGGGCCCCCGCTATAGGATGGAAAGCTGCTTATGACTGCCTCAACGGTAGCTACACCGTCCGCCTCGAAGTCAGGCAAGGCAAGGTGACGGCGCGTGACCAGATCGGCGGCCGCTGCCCAAGCGAGCCCAGGGATTGGAGCGCGAGGCTGGAGACTCCCGGAAAAGGAGCCCTGGAGCCGGGGGAGGCGAAGATCGCCGGCGATATGACCAGCGGCGGCTCCTTCGCCAAGTCGATCAGCTTCCGCACGGCCGAGATCACCCTGCGGGACGCGGCTCCCTAGCGAAAGCCGGCCCCAGCGACTATGCAATCTCCCGGTGGACCAAGTCGAGGGCTGCGGGCAGGGATCGTCGGAGCGGGTTTCATCGGCCGGGTACACGCGCGCTCGGTCCGGGTGGTCGGCGCGCGGGTCGCAGCGGTGGCGGCCTCCACGCCAAGCCGCTCCGCCGAGGCCCGCCGCGAGCTTGGCGCCGAGCACGACTTCGCCAGCGCCGAGGAGCTGATCGCCTCCGACCTCGTCGACGTGGTCCACATCTGCACGCCGAACGATCTCCACGTCCCTCTCGCACTGGCGGCGCTGGATGCCGGCAAGCACGTCGTCTGCGAGAAGCCGATCGCCTTGGATGCCGACGGGGCGATGGAACTGGTCTCTGCAGCTGCCTCCACCGGTCTGGTCGCGACAGTTCCATTCGTCTACCGCTACTATCCGACCGTCCGAGAGGCACGGGCCCGGCTCCGCTCTGGTTTCTCGGGAGGGGCTCGACTGATTCATGGCGGCTACCTTCAGGACTGGCTCCTCGAGGCCGAGGATGACAACTGGCGGGTCGACTCGGGGTCGGGCGGTCCCTCACGCGCCTTTGCCGACATCGGCTCGCACTGGTGCGACCTGGTCGAGTTCGTGAGCGGGGAGCGGATCGCCGCGCTGACCGCGCGCACCGCGATCGCGCATCGCGAGCGGCGCCGCTCGTCGCGGCCCTCGTTCGAGCGCGGCGGGACCGCAGGGGAACAGAAGTCGGTCCAGACCGAGGACATAGCGACGGTTCTGTTCGAGACCGAGAGCGGAGCCGCGGGATCGGTCGTCATTTCCCAGGTCAGCGCCGGCCACAAGAACAAGCTGTGGTTCGAGATCTCGACCGGCAGCGAGACGCTCTGCTTCGACCAGGAGCGCCCGGAGGAGCTGTCGGTGCTGAGGCGAACGTCGGCTGAGGCGATTCCTCGTGCCCCCGAGTCCCTCTCGGCCGAGGCCGCCGCCTACGTGACCCTGCCCGGTGGGCATCCGCAGGGGTATCACGATTGCTTTGACGCATTCACAGCCGAGACCTACGCGGCGATCGAAGGTGGCGAGAGCGCCGAGGGGCTGCCCCGGCTGGGGGACGGCCTGCGCGCCAGCCGGATCACTGAGGCGGTGCTGGAGTCGGCGCGCCTGGGTACGTGGGTTGAGGTGAAACACGGATGAAGTCGGCCTGCTCTCGGCCTGCATGCCGGAGCGATCGCTCGAGGAGGGCCCGGCAAGGTCGGATGGCCGTAGCACCACCCGGGGTACCGAACTGAGCGAATCTGACGGGACCTCAGCAGGTCTATCACGCGCGGACAGGCACGACAGGCTCCGACCGAACGGCCTGCGGTTTCCTCATAACCCGAAGGTCGCGGGTTCGAATCCCGCCCCGGATTCGACCGCTAGAGCTGCGGGCCTGGGCGCGCAGCTGCTTCTCCAAACGCTCCAGGCGCAACGGTCCGAAGATCCGCTGGTCGAAGAAGCGCAGCACGAGCGCTAGGAGGCGGTCCTCGCGGGCCGAGATCACCTTCAACCCGTCGTGGGCCTCCAGCGCGGCCTCGGGACCGTAGGCAGCCGCGTATTCGCAGGCGTAGTAGGTATGTCCTTTGCGGGTCTTTCCCTGCATCGACCTTGGAC
>DATAIY010000480.1:0-3463 GCA_036262475.1 Solirubrobacterales bacterium | reverse complement strand
CCACGAGGAGCTTGTGAAGCGTGCCGAGGCCGCCGGCTACACCGATTTGTGGAGCGGCGAGACGAACGGGCCGGACGGCTTCACGCCGCTGGCCCTGAGCGCGGCCTGGACGCAGCGGGCGCGGCTGGGAACCGGCATCGTCGGCGTCTTTCAGCGCGGGCCGGCGCTGCTGGCCCAGGAGGCCGCGGCGCTCGCCGACGCCTCGCGCGGCCGTTTCGTGCTCGGGATCGGCTCCTCCTCGGACCGGATCGTCGAAGGGTGGGACGGGATCCCCTTCGAGAAGCCGCTGAGCCGGGTCCGCGAGAGCCTCGAGTTCCTCCGTACCGCGCTCGACGGCGAACGCACCACCTCCGGCTTCAAGCTCGAGACGGCGCCGGCGCAGCGGGTGCCGATCATGCTTGCGGCGCTGCGGGGCAAGATGCTCGACCTGGCGGTCGAGCGTGCCGACGGCGCTTTCACCAACTTCCTTCCGCTCGGCGGGCTGCCGAAGATCACCGCCCAGGTCGACGGGGCCTCTCCGGACTTCGAGCTCCTCTGCCGCTTCTTCTGCATCCCGGGCGAGCGCGAGCAGGTCGAGCCGCTGGCCCGCTTCATGTTCTCCTCTTACATCACGGTCCCGGTCTACGCCGCTTTCTACCGCTGGCTCGGCTACGGCGAGCAGATCGACCCGATGATCGCCGCCTGGGAGGCGGGCGACCGCAAGGCGGCGGCGGCCGCGGCGCCGTGGGAGGCGATCGAGGACATGTTCATCTTCGGCACTCCCGAGCAGATGAAGGAGCGGCTCGCCGCCTTCGTCGAGGGCGGCATCACGCTGCCGATCCTGACCATGATCGTGCCGCCGGAGAAGGTCGGCGAGGCGATCGAGTCGCTGGCGCCCTAGATGACGCGCGCCAGGCTGAGCGCGTAGTCGCCGGCGGCGTCGGTGAACCAGCCGCACATCTCCAGGCCGGCCTCGGCGTAGACGGTTTCCAGGCCCTCGCGGGTGAACTTGGCCGAGATCTCGGTCCGCATCTCCTCGCCGGCGCTGAAGCTGACCGTGAGATCGAGGTCATCGAGCGTCACCGTCTGCTCGGCGAGCGAGCGCAGGCGAATGTCCATCCTCCCCTCCACGGCGTCGTAGCGGGCAACGTGCTCGAAGGCGTCGCGGTCGAAGTCGGCCGAGAGCTCGCGGTTGAGCACGTGGAGGACGTTCTTGTTGAATTCGGCGGTGACGCCGCTGGCGTCGTCGTAGGCCGCCTCGAGGCGTGCCGTCTCCTTGACCAGATCGGTGCCGAGAAGGAGATGATCGCCCGGCTTGAGCAGCGCCGCGATCCGGGCGAGGAAGTCGCGGCGGGGGCTCGGGTAGAGGTTGCCGACCGTGCCGCCGAGGAAGGCCACAAGCCTGGCGCCACCGTCGCTGTGGATGCGCTCGAGATCGTTCTCGAAGTCGCAGACGAGGCCGCGGATGGTCAGGCCCGGGTACTCGTCGACCAGGACCCGGGCGGTCTCGTGGGTGATCTCCTCGGAGATGTCGACCGGGACGTACGTCTGCAGGCAGCCGGCTTCGCGCATCGCGCTGAGCAGGTGGCGGGTCTTCGACGCCGATCCGGAGCCGAGCTCGACCAGGGTGCCGGGATCTCCGGCGGTCGCGAGGATCTCTCCCGAGCGCGCGGCGAGGATCTCCCGCTCGGCGCGGGTCGGGTAGTACTCGGGAAGCTCAGTGATCCGCTCGAACAGCTGCGAGCCGCGCTCGTCGTAGAAGTACTTCGGCGAGAGCTCCTTCGGGGAGGCCGAGAGCCCGGCGCGGACGTCGCGAGCCATCGCCGCGGCGGCGTCGGCGTCGAGATGGACGTCGATCGCGATCATGCGTCCCTCGCGCAGCGGATGCCGGAGAAGATCTGGCGTCGCTCGGGCAGGTCCCAGTTGCGGAAGCTGGGCCGGACGACACGCGGATGGGTCGCCCACGAGCTGCCCCGCAACACCTGGTGCTGAGGGCCGAAGAAGACCTCGGAGTACTCCCGGTATGGGAACGCCTCGAAGCCGGGGTATGGAAGGAAATCCGATGACGTCCACTCCCACACCTGCCCGAGTGTCTGCAGAGCCGGGCAGGCGGCCTCCCACTCCTGCTCGGTCGGCAGCCGCTTCCCCGCCCAGCGGGCGAATGCGTCGGCCTGGTGCCAGGAAACGTGGATGACCGGATGGCCCGGATCGATCGGCGACCGCCGCCCCATCGCGGCGCTGACCCAGCCGCCCTCGCCGTCACGCTCCCAGTACATCGGCGGCTCCGCCCCGGTCTCCTCCATGAAATCGAGATACGCGGTGTTGGCGACCGGGGTTCGATCGATCTCGAACGGGGCCAGCTCGACCGGGTGGCGACTGCGCTCGTTGTCGTAGGCAAAGCCGCCAGCGGCGGCGCCGATCGAGTGCTCCCCGCCCTCGACTCCCACCATCTTCGGGCCCTCGGCGAGCGGCTCGACGGCGATGCCGAGGTCGGCGCGGACCGGCTCGTAGCGGTCGACCATCTGCAGCAGCTGCAGCATCGTCTCGTTGTGCTGGTGCTCATGGGCCAGAAGCATCTCGTAGACGAAGCCTTCCCTCAGCAGCGGGTCCTCGGCTTCGGGGCCGATCTCGACCGAGTCAAGCACCTCGAGCGTGCGCTCGCGAACGTCGGCCATGTAGGAGCGCAACTCGGCGTCGCGCAGGATCGGCAGCTCACCGCGGCTCCGACGCGGGTTCTCGATCGCGTCATAGAAGCGGGCAAGGTCACCGCGCATCGGCTCGCGGTCGGCGATCGTCTGAACCAGCCACAGCTCCTCGAAGTTGGCGATGTGGCCGAGGTCCCAGGCGAGCGGGCTGAGAATCGGTGAGTAGACGCGGTTCAGTTGCTCGTTATCGAGCGGCTCGATCAACTCCAGGGTACGTTCCCGCGCCTCGGAGAGGAGTTCCGCGATCGCTGCCTTGGAGCTGGACGTCACCTCGGTGGCGATTCGAAAACCCTACAGAGCAGCGATTACGGGTGTATGAACTCAGCGCGGCCTGCATTCTCATACCAGGGCGGGGAAAAGGTGGGCCGCGCCGCTACCCTGCCCGGCTATGAAGACCAAGGGAGCAGGAGCGCTCGTCGCCGGCGGGGCCTCGGGGCTTGGAGCCGCCACCTCGAGGGCGCTCGCCGAGGCCGGAGCCGAGGTCACCGTCGCGGACCTCAACGCCGAGCGCGGCGAGGAGCTGGCAAGTGAGATCGGTGGCGCTTTCGTCGAGGCCGATGTCACCGACACCGTCGGCGTCGGTGCGGCGGTCGAGCGCGCGGCGGCGGTCGAAGGCGGGCTGCGGATCTCGGTCTGCTGCGCCGGGGTCGGCTGGGCCGAGCGGCTGGCCCGGACCCGCGGCCCCCACGATCTCGAATTCTTCGCCAACGTCGTCAAGGTGAACCTGATCGGGACCTTCAACGTGCTGCGCCTGGCGGCGGCTTCGATGCTCGCCAACG
>DATAIY010000479.1:0-1933 GCA_036262475.1 Solirubrobacterales bacterium | reverse complement strand
CGCCATGCTTGGCCACACTCGTCTGCCCGATAGCGATGCCGAGTTTGAGCAGTTCGCCATGGATCCGCGGGGCTCCCCACAGCGGATTGGCAAGGCTCATGTCACACGGATCAATTGGCGGATTGGACCGCTCCGAATTTTCCGGAGGCTATTTTGATTGAGGACTACGCGGCCATCCTGGGCTCCTCAAGGGTCGCGTAGTAGTTCGCTTCCGCTTCGGCTGGCGGAATGTTGCCGATCGGCTCCAGCAGTCGGCGGTTGTTGAACCAGTCCACCCATTCCAGCGTGGCGTACTCGACGGCTTCGAGCGACCGCCATGGCCCACGCCGATGGATGACCTCGGTCTTGAATAGGCCGATCACCGTTTCGGCGAGCGCGTTGTCGTAGGAATCTCCCACACTGCCGACCGAAGGCTCGATGCCGGCCTCGGCGAGCCGCTCGCTGTATTTGATCGAGACGTAGTGGGCGGATTCAAACGGTCGTCGCAACACGGATTTTGTTGACCTGCGGCAGCCACTCGTCAAGTGCCTCTGCGGGCGTTTTCCAGCCCAGCGCCTTTCTCGGCCTGGCGTTGAGGGCGGCCGCCACCGCGGCGATCTCCTCAGCGCTGTGCGCACTCAGATCGGTGCCTTTCGGGAAGTACTGACGCAGCAGTCCGTTGGTGTTCTCGTTGGTGCCACGCTGCCACGGGCTTTGCGGATCGCAGAAGTAGACCTGGACGCCCGCATCGATCTTGAGGCGCGCATGCTGCGCCATTTCGGCTCCCTGATCCCATGTCAGCGATCGGCGCAGCTCTTCGGGCAAGGTGACGATGGTGCGTGTGATCGCGTCGCGTACAGCCTCGGCACCATGGCCAGCGAGCGCAGGCCCGTTCTTCGCGCGTGGCGCGTCTCCGTGGCCCGCAAGACGGGGAAGATGCAGCAGCATCGTAAAGCGCGTCGTGCGCTCGACCAGGGTGCCGATCGCCGAGCTGCCAAGGCCCAGGATGAGGTCTCCTTCCCAGTGCCCTGGCACTGCCCGGTCGGCTGCCTCAGCAGGACGCTGGCTGATCATGATCTCCGGCGAGACGAAGCCGTTGCCGCGCCGACGTGTGCGGGCCCTCGGCACCCGCAACACCCGCCCGGTTCGCAAGCAAGCCGTTAGTTCCCGGCGCAACTCGCCTCGGCCTTGGATGAAGAGTGCCTGATAGATGGCTTCGTGGCTGATGCGCATCGTCTTGTCGTCCGGAAAGTCGATCGGCAAGCGCCGGGCAATCTGCTCCGGGCTCCATGCCCTGGCCCATCGTCGATCCTGTCGCTGGCCATGCCGGCGTCCGTTCCAAGACACGGCGGGGCCGGGAGTGGGACCGCCGCTCGGAGCGACGACGATGCCGGCCAACCTCTTCTCCACATAAGTGCGCAAGGTCGCATTGAGCGCGAGCTTGCTCGGTTTCGGGCGACGGGCTGATCGCTCGGCATGCCACTGGGCGGTCGTCGCGCGATACTCCAGCCCACCGCCGCGGGTGGCTGAGTTGCGCCGCAGCTCACGGGAGATCGTCGAGGCGGATCGGCCGAGCCGGCACCCGATCTCCTGCATGGAGTGGCCCTGCACCCGCAGAAGCGCGATCTCCTCACGCTCCGTAAGCGATAGGTACCGCCCGGAGAGCGGCTTCGCCGAAGACCTGAACATTGCTGGTGGCATGCCGCCCGCCTTTCGGAACCATCTGGTTCCTACAGGCTGTGACACACCGGCCTCGAGCGCAGCATCCTCGCTGCTCATCCCGGATGCGATCGCTAACCAGAACCGACTCCGTTCATCGCGTCCCGCCACAGGCGGCCGACCCGGTGACGGCAACGGCGCTCGCCCAGACCGATCCGACCGCCGCTTTCGAGTGCCCATCGCAACCTGCTCCTCCAGGGTGTTGCGACGACCGTTTGAATCCGCCCAGTACGTC
>DATAIY010000478.1:0-3454 GCA_036262475.1 Solirubrobacterales bacterium | reverse complement strand
GGTGATTCCCGTCTCGGTCGTGTGGAGCTCGTGCTGCATCGTTGGCAGCGCCGGCACCACCAGCGAGCTCAGCATCGCGTAGGAGAGTCCCCCGAGGGCGAGCACGGCGAGGGTCACATTGGGATGGGTGCGATCGGCGGTCTCGGAGGCCATGGAGGGGAAGCTGCGAGGTGGGCGTGCTCGTGCCCGGGAGCGGGAAGGCAGGTAGAGTAGCGGAATGGCCATTCCGCCCCTTCAGCGAGAGACGAGTTGGTCTCAGCTCAACGCCGAGGCGAAACGCGCCAGGCTGCTCGCAGCGAGCCGCGAGGTCTTCGCCCGGAATGGTCTCGACGCGCCGATGCCCGCCGTCGCGGCCGCCGCCGGCGTCGGCGTCGGCAGCGTCTACCGCCAGTTCCCCTCCAAGCGCGACCTGCTCGCGGCACTCGTCGTCGAGCGGCTCGAGGAAGTGCGCAGGGACGCGGACGCGGCGCTGGAGAGCCGGGCGCGGCCCTGGGCCGCGCTGACCGCACTGCTCTGGGAGTACGCCGAGCGGCAGGCCGGAGACGACGTCGTTGCCGAGGCGATGGCGTGCGTGCAGATCGATCCCGACGTCGCACCCGCCCGTGCGGCCTCGAACGCCGCGCTGGAGCGACTGCTCGATGCCGCCAGGGCCGAGGGGCGCCTTCGTTCCGACGCGACGACTCTCGACCTCCGTCTGATCTTCGCCGCGGCGCGCTCCGCGAAGAAGGTCGAGCCGGAGGCCTGGCGGCGGATGCTGGAGCTCGGGATCGATTCCCTCGCCAGGTAGGCGCGAAGCGGCCGGCCGGCCGGCCTCAGCCGCCGGGAAGGACAAGCGACGCGTGGATCACCCGGTGGTCGCTGCCGGGCAGTTCCTCGACCGAGTACTCGGCGATGCCGACCCAGATCAACCAGTAGCGACGCCCCCGCGGCAGCCAATCTCTCAGCCGTCGGGGTAGGGCTGGACCGGGATGCCGTGGTTGGTCTCCCGCATCCCGAGCTCATAGGCGGCGCCGGCGGCGAGGGTGAGCTCCCGGGCCGGCAGGCCGGGCCGCTCGACGGTCAGTTCGAGGTCGGCGACGGAGCAGTTGACGGTGTTGTGCACGGGGCCCTTGGGGTCGGCGTAGACCCAGCCGACGAAGTCCTTCTCCGGCGCCGAAACCCGCCCGCGGACGACGACGTCCTTGCCCGGCAGGACGAAGGAGCAGGCGGCCGGGCTCTCCTCGATCGAGGCCGAGCGGATCGCGCCGAGACCGCCGAGGCGGTGCGGCTCGCCGTCGAGCATCAGCATCCCCGATGGGATCCAGGGGCTGGCCCGACTGCCGAGCTTGACCCGGGCGGCACCGGCGTCGAAGTAGGTGCCCGGCGAATCGCCGAAGCCGGTGCCCTCGAGCCAGACCCAGCGCTCGGCGTGCTCGCTGCCCCAGTTGTGGCCGATCATCCCCGGCCAGCCGCTGAACTCGATCGTCTCCTCGTCGATTTCGAGGCGCCCCTCGAAGCGAGCGTCGGGGTAAGGGGCGACGAACTTGGTCCGCGGCAGGGGCGCCTCATACAGCCAGTCGGCTGGGAGGTACCTGCAGGGCTCGGCGTCGCCGCTGAAGGTCACCGACCAGGCGGCGCTGAGCGCGTCGGTGTCGACCGAGCCCTCCGCCCTGCCCGGCCCGATCTCGGCATCGCCGACGCGAATCCAGGAGCCGCCCGGCGCCGACAGCTCGGTCGCGGGAACGGTGACCTTGGTCGCCCGCGGCCCGTCCGCGGCGCGGTCGAAGAGGACGAACCAGATCGAGGCGCTGGGCGCGGCGCCGGGTCGCTTGTGGACGGTGTGCCGGATCCAGAGCCCGCGGCCGCCGCCCGGCTCGCAAGCCTTGAGGTAGAAGCTCTCGTAGTGGCCGGCCCTCGCGGCCACGCGCGGGAAGCGCGCCCCTTCGTCCATGCCTGTGAACACTAGAGACCGAAGACCAAGCAGGTCGGTGGACGCAGGGAGGGCGGAGAAGCGAGCGCACCGGTTGGTGCGTGAGCAAGCCGCCGACCGAGGACGCCGAGATGCGCCGGTTTGCAGTTCTCTAGACCTTGATCGTGATGACGTCGCCGTCTTGGACCACGTAGTCGCGGCCCTCGATCCGCAGCAAGCCCCTGTCGCGCGCCGCGACGTAGCCGCCGCACTCGACCAGCTCCGCCCAGCCGATCGCCTCGGCTTTGACGAAGGCTTCCATGATCTCGGTGTGGATCGTCCCCGCCGCCTCGAGCGCGGTGGCGCCGCGGCGCAGCGGCCGGGCGACGGCTTCCTTGTCCTCGCCGGCGGTGAAGAAGGTGATCAGCTCCAGCAGGTCGTAGGCGGCGCGGACCAGGCGCGCCAGGCCCGAGCCCTCGACCCCGTAGGACTCGCGCATCTCCTCGGCTTCAGCGGGGTCGAGCTCGGAGAGCTCGTCCTCGATCCGGGCGCTGACGGCGACCGCCCCGGCGCCGACCGCGGCGGCGTGGGAGGCGACCGCCTCCGGCACCTCGGCGTCGCCCTCGTCGACGTTGGCGAGGTAGAGGATCGGCTTGGTGGTGAGCGCCTGCAGGTTGCGCGCCGCGTTCGGGGCGGCGTCGGGGATCGGGATCGAACGGGCGGGACGGCCGGCCGCCAGCGCCTCGAACACCGCCTGCAGCCAGCCGTGCTCGGCGATCGCTTCGGCCTCTCCCGTCTTCGCCTGCTTGCCGACGCGGCCGAGGCGGCGCTCGACCTGCTCGTAGTCGGAGAGGACCAGCTCGGTCTCGATCGTCTCGATGTCGGCGAGCGGATCGACGCGGCCGTCGGGATGGGGCACGCCGGAGTCCTCGTGGCAGCGGACGACGTGGCAGATCGCGTCGGTCTCGCGGATCGAGGCGAGGAACTGGTTGCCGAGCCCCTCCCCTTCGGAGGCGCCCTTGACGAGGCCGGCGATGTCATGGAAGGAGATCGTCGCCGGCACCAGCTCCGAGCTGCGCACCGTCTCGGCCACCTTCTGCAGCCGCTCCTCCGGCACCTGGGCGATCGCGACGTTGGGCTCGATCGTCGTGAACGGGTAGTCGCCGGTCTGGGCGCCGCCCTTGGTCAGCGCGTTGAACAGAGTCGACTTGCCGGCGTTCGGCAGCCCGACGATCCCGACCTTCATCGCTTCGCCGTCCTCATATGGAGAGCGGCACGATCAGGCCGAGGACGATGCCGAGCAGGGCGCCGGCGACGACGTCGGACGGGTAGTGCATCCCGAGGTAGGGGCGGCAGAGCGAGATCGCCAGGGCGACGACGAGGGCGCCGGCGGTGGCCGGGTCGACCCGAAACATCGCCGTCGCCACGGCGAACGAGGAGAGGGCGTGGGCGGAGGGGAAGCTGAGCGAGCTGGGGGCGCCGCCGAGCGGCGGCAGGCCCTCGAGGACCGGCCGCGGCCGTTTGACCAGGAGCTTGATCCCGTAATTGAGGCCGATCGCGATCGGG
>DATAIY010000477.1:0-2220 GCA_036262475.1 Solirubrobacterales bacterium | reverse complement strand
GCTTGCGCGTGAGAGCGAAGGGCTCGGTCGAGTCGACGAGGCACGCCTCCTCCGCGCGCAGATGTTCGGGGCAGAGCCTGGCGCCCCTGGATCGGCGGCCGACATCGAAGCCCCCGGCAGCGGCACGATGGTCCCGAGGGGGCCACCGATGGCGCGCAGGCTGGGTCGACGCCTGCTGCGACCGGCGGTCGAGAGCCTCGCGCAACGACCGCGAATCTGGAAATACCGGGTGCTGTCCTCCTGCAGACCCTCCGGCGGCCCGCTGGTGATTCTGCAGCCGGTTCTCTTCGTCGGCCCCGGGGAGGTCGCCCTCGGAGCCGGTGTGCAGTTCGGCTGGAAGGCCTCACCGCTCTTCTACACCGGCTACTGCCACGTCGAGGTGAGTAAGGAGAGTTCCCGGTTCGAGGTTGGCGATCGCACCGAGTTCAACAACAACCTGATGGTGAAGAGCGAGGGCGCCGGGATCCGCATCGGCCAGGACGGGCTCTTCGGTGCGCACGTCGAGATCGTCGACAGCGATTTCCACGATCTCGATCCGGCCCGGCGGAAGACGGGCGTGGCAAAGCTCGCACCCGTCGAGATCGGCGACAACGTCTTCGTCGGGATGGGCGTGCGGATCCTCAAGGGGACGAAGATCGGATCGGATTCCGTGGTAGGCGCCGGTGCCGTGGTCACCGGCTCGATCCCCGCCGGCGTGATCGCGGCGGGCAACCCAGCCCGCGTCATCCGCGAGCTCTGAGCGGCGCCATGGATGAGAGTTCGCCGATTGAGATCCCGGTCGAGCAACAGGCCGACGACGTCCGCTCCAACGACGACCTGACCCAGGCCGCGGCCGGGCATCTGCGCTGGATCGCCTACGCCCGCGCCGCGATCGAGATCGTGCTGTTCGGCACCATGGTCTTCCTCGCGCGGCTGCTCCCGCCGGCCGCGTTCGGAATTTTCGCGATCGTGGCGATAGTCCAGGAATTGGCGCTAATGATGCCGATGGAAGGGGTCGGAGGGGCGCTCGTGCAGCGGCGGTCGATCGACCGGGAACACCTGCAGGGGGGGCTTGCCCTGAGCAGCGGCGTGAATCTGATCCTCGCCATCCTGACCGTGGCGGTGGCGATTCTGATCGTCGAGCCCCTCTTCGGGCGGCAGACCGAGCTGCTGATGATCGCGACGACGCCCTACTTCCTCTTGGGGGCGATCTACGCGATCCCGATGGCGGTGCTGCGCCGCCGCCTCGACTTTCGCCGGATCAGCATCGTCGAACTCTCGCTGAACGCATCGCGGGCGATCGCCACCCTCGCGCTGGCGATCGCCGGCCTTGATGCACCCGCGCTTGTCCTGGGGAGCATGGTGGGAATGGCGGTAGCGGTCGCGTTGGCGCTGATCTTCGCACCGGTTCCGCTGCCTTGGTGGCGCCCGAAGGCGATGCGCGACCTGCTGCCCTACGGTAGGCCGGCGGCCCTTGCGACGATGGCGTGGACGGGATTCCGAAACGGAGACTACGTGATCATCGGATCCTTGCTGGGCCCTGCGCAGGTGGGGTTCTACTGGCGCAGCTACCAGCTGGCGGTTGAATATCAGGGAAAGGTCGCAACCGCGATGGCGCAGGTGTCGTTTCCGATGCTGGCACGCACCGAGGGGACGGAGGTGATGCTGGCGCTGCGCCAGCGGATGGTTCAGTTGCTCACCGTCGTCGTCTTCCCGCTGCTGGCGATGCTCGTGATTCTCGCTCCGGTCGTCATCCCGTGGCTCTTTGGCCCGACTTGGGAGCCGGCAGTGCTGCCGACGCAGATACTCGTGCTCGGGGGGGCGGCGACGATGGTGATCAACGCCTGCGGCTCGGCGCTGATGGCGGCGGGCCGCACCCGCGCGCTGCTCGGATACGGCGTCGCCCACTTCGTCGTCTATGCCGGCGCGGTGCTCGCCGTGGCGCACCTCGGCATTGCAGCGGTCGCGGTCGCCGGGTCGGTCGTCCACGGGATCTTCCTGGTCGTTGCCTACGTGGTGCTCCTGCGCGGTGTCGTCCCTAGCCCGAGTCGGGTGCTTTGGCAGGATCTCGCGCCCGCGAGCACCGCCTGCCTCGCCCTCGTCGCGCTTGCCGTGCCCATCGACTGGGGGCTGTCGACTGTGAGCGCCCCGGCGATCGTCCAGATGGCGGCTGTCGGGCTGGGAGGTGGGCTCAGCTACCTGATCGCTCTCCGCGTTTGGTTTCCGGCCCCGGCCCACGAC
>DATAIY010000476.1:0-4407 GCA_036262475.1 Solirubrobacterales bacterium | reverse complement strand
CGCCCAAAGCGGCCGCGGTCGTGGCCCTGGGCACCTGCGCCACCTACGGCGGAATCCCGGCGATGAAGAACAACCCGACCGGGGCGATGGGCCTCCCGGACTATCTCGGCTGGAGCTGGAAATCGAGTGCGAATTTGCCGGTGGTCTGTATTCCCGGCTGCCCCGCCCAGCCCGACAACACGACCGAGACGCTGCTCTACCTGGCGATGCACCTCGCCGGCCGCGCACCGGCCCCCGAATTGGACGAGGCGCTGCGCCCGAAGTGGCTTTTCGGGCGCACCGTGCGCGAGGGCTGCAATCGGGCCGGCTTCGCCGAGCAGGGCGAGTTCGCGACCGAATACGGCTCCGACCATCGCTGCCTGGTCAAACTCGGCTGCAAGGGGCCGGTGGTCAAATGCAACGTCCCAGTACGCGGGTGGCAGAGCGGTGTCGGCGGCTGCCCCAACGTGGGTGGGATCTGCATGGCCTGCACGATGCCCGGCTTCCCCGACAAGTACATGCCGTTCATGGACGAGGACAAATGGGGCAGCGCCGCGGCCAACATCATCAGGTTCACCTACGGGCCGGTCGTGAGCTACATGCGGCACCGCCACATTCGCAGGGAATTCGACAAAGAGCCCGCCTGGCGCAAACGCGGCAGCACGTTGACCACGGGCTACCAGAAGCGGTGGTGACGGACCCCACCACGATGCGAACTACCACCGGTACTTCCTAAGCAGCGAGAGGAGAGGGCAAGAGCAATGGCAACCGTAGACAGTTCCCGCGAGCAGACGGTAGGGGTCAAGGAGATGTCGTGGGATCCGATAACTCGGATCGTCGGCAGCCTCGGGATCCACACCGAGATCGACTTCACCAACCAGAAGGTCAACAAGTGCTACTCGACCTCGATGGTCTTCCGCGGCTTCGACATCTTCATGAAGGGGATCGACCCGCGTGACACCCACTTCATCACCAGCCGCATCTGCGGGATCTGTGGCGACAACCACTGCACCTGCTCGGTCCTGAACCAGAACATGGCATACGGCGTGAAGCCGCCGCCCCTTGGCGACCTCGCCTACAACCTTGCCGAGGCCGCGGACTACATGTTCGACCACGCGATCTTCAACGACTGCATGGCCAACGTCGACTTCTGCGAGCAGATGGTCCGCGAAACCAACCCGGCGCTGCTGGCAACTGCTGAGAACACCGCCGCGCCGCACTCCGATCTCCATGGCTACAAGACGGTCGCCGACATCATGCGCTCGCTCAACCCTTTCACCGGCGACTTCTATCTGGAGACGCTGCAGGTGGCCCGCTACACGCGAGAGATGTACTGCCTGTTCGGCGGCCGTCACACCCACCCCTCGACGATCATGCCCGGGGGCGTCAGCGCCGACATCACCCACCAGACCTGCACCGACTACTACGTGAGATTGATGCGCTACATCGACTACGTGAAGCGCTCGGTGCCGATGCACGACGACCTTTATGACTTCTTCCTGCGGGAGCTGCCCGGCTATGACGACGTCGGCTACAGGCGCACCGACCTGGTCTGTTGGGGCGCCTTCGACGACCCCGACTACGTCGACTACGACTACAAGAACATGGGCGCCTGGGGGGAGAAACGCTACGTCACCCCGGGCGTCGTCATCGACGGCGAGCTGGTCTCGACCAACCTGGTCGACATCAACCTGATGATCCGCATCCTGCTCGGCTCGTCCTACTTCGACGACTGGACCGACGAGGAGACCTACGTCACCCACGACCCGCTCGGCAACCCGGTCGACAAGCGTCATCCGTGGAACAAGACGACCCTGCCGAAACCACAGAAGCGCGACTGGGGCGACAAATACAGCTGGGTCGCGTCGCCGCGGATCTATGACGAGCGCACCGATACCTACATCGCCTCCGACACCGGCGGCGGGCCGTTCGCGCGCCAGTGGGTGACCGCGAAAGCCGGCCTGGTCGACTTCGGCTACGCCAAGGCGACGGGGGAGAGCATCAAGATGGTGCTGCCGCGCACGGCCTCAAAGCCGGAGATGGAGTTGGAGTGGAAGATTCCGGAGAAGTCCAACGCGATCGAGCGCGACCGGGCACGGGCATACCACGAGGCCTACTCGGCGCTGGTCGGCCTCCACAACCTGGAGCGGGCGCTCGGCGAGGTCAGGGCCGGGCGGACGAAATCCTGGTCGAATTTCAAAGTTCCGGAGACGGCGGTCTCCTGCGGCTTCCACGAGGCGGCGAGGGGGGTGCTGTCGCATCACATGGTGATCAGAGACGGAAAGGTGGCCAACTACCAGCCATATCCGCCAACGCCGTGGAACGGCAATCCACGTGATAGCTATGGCACCCCCGGCCCCTACGAGGACGCGGTGGAAAACACCCCGATCTTCGAGGAAAACGGGCCGGAGAATTTCAAGGGCGTGGACATCATGCGGGCGGTGCGGAGCTTCGATCCGTGCCTCCCGTGCGGGGTCCACATGTACACCGGCAAGGGCCGGGTCCGCAAGGTCGTCCACAAGCCGACCGGCCTCTCCTAGGGGATCCGGGATGGACGCCTCCCTCGCCAGCCGCCCAAGCACGGCGGCGCCCGGCCCCGACGGCACTTCCTCAGAGGAGCTGTTGGAGCGGGTCCAAGGCCTCTCCGAAAGGGTCGACCGGCTCGAAGACGTCGAGGCGCGTGACGCCGCCCAGGAACTGGTCGCCGCGGTGCTGGAGATGCACGGCGTCGGCCTAGCGAAGATCGGCGAGGTCCTCGACGAGGCCGGGGAGGCCGGGGAGCAGGCCAAGCGCAAGTTGATCTCCGACGGCGTCGTCGCCAGCCTGCTGCTGATCCACGATCTGCACCCGGTGCCGCTCGAGGATCGGGTTCGCGAGGCGCTGGAGGAGGTCCGCCCTTATATGGAATCCCACGACGGAAACGTCGAGTTGATCGACGTCTCCGAGGGGGTCGTGCGACTGCGGCTGAAAGGGAGCTGCGACGGCTGCCCGGCGTCCGCGTCGACTCTCGAGCTGGCGATCAAGGAGGCGCTCGAGAAGGCCGCCCCCGACCTCGCCGGCCTCGAAGTGGAGGGGGTGGTCGAGTCGAGGCCGGCGATAGCGGAGCCCACCGGCATCGAGTTGCCGGTGATTCAGCCGAATGGCAACGGGGCTCAGCCGGCGGCGCCAGAGCGATCCCGGGCGGTTCGTTGGCTGCCGCTCGACGGACCCACTCCCGAAGCCGGCGCGGTCACCCGGCTCGAGGTCGGCGGGATGACGATCGTGGTCGCAAACGTCGGCGACTCGCTGCTCGCCTTCCGCGACGCCTGCGCCGGCTGCGGCGAGCCGATCGCGGCGGGTCGGCTGAAGGGCGGCGTCCTCGATTGCCCCTCCTGCGAGAGGCGTTTCTACCTGCCGCGCGCCGGTCGCTCGATGGACGAGGAGCGGCTGCTGCTGGAACCGGTGCCGCTGCTGGAGTCCGGTGGCGCGGTGACCGTGGCGGTCGCTGGATGAGCGAGGCGACCGGCTCGGCGACGCCGGAGTTGATCGGCCGGCTGCGGCAACTGGCGGGGAACCGGCGCGGCGCGGATCCGGCGACGGAGAAGTGTGACCTCTGCGGCACGGTCCTTCCCGAGGACCATCGCCATCTGCTTCACCTCGAAGAGCGCCGCATCCTCTGCGCCTGCGAGCCCTGCGTGGCGATGCGCTCCGGAGACGGCCCCTACCGCCCGACCGGCAGCCGGCTGCTCTGGCTCGAGGGCTTCGATCTCTCCGAGGAGCTGTGGGCGAGCCTGCGGATCCCGATCGGCCTCGTCTTCTTCATGCGCTCCAGCTCGGCTGGGCGGATCGTCGGCATGTACCCGAGCCCCGCCGGCGCCACCGAATGCGAGCTCGAACTGTCGGCCTGGGAGGACCTCTGTGCCTCCAATCCCGTCCTCGACGCCCTCGACGAGGACGTCGAGGGCCTGATCGTCAACAGGATGAGTGAGCCGCACCAGTTTGCGATCGCCCCGATCGACGAGTGCTACCGGCTGGTCGGCACGATCAAGGCCGGCTGGGAAGGCATTTCGGGGGGCGACGCGGTGGAGCGTGTGGTTCCCGCTTTCTTCGAGGAACTGCGAAGTCGGGCGGAGGCCGCGTGAACGGATCCAACGACAACGGTTGGGCCCCCGGTAAAGGGGCCGGCGCTGAGGCGAGTGTCGAGGCGACGCCGCGGCCCCAGCCGGAGCAGCCGATCCCTAGCTTCGAGATCCGCGGCGCCAGGGTGCCGAAGCATGCGCTGGCGCCGACTCTGATCTTCGAACTCGAGGTCGACGACCCGTCAGACCTTCAGGTCTTCACGATCTCACTCGCTGTCCAGATCGCGATCGAGCCGGCCCAGCGCCGCTACGATGAGGAGACCCGCGAGCGGCTGACCGAGCTGCTCGGGGAGCCGGGCCGGATCGGCTC
>DATAIY010000475.1:0-3479 GCA_036262475.1 Solirubrobacterales bacterium | reverse complement strand
TCGACAACCGCCGCCGCCCGGTGCATCGCGTTGCTGTCGATGTCAGTGCCGAAGATCGGAACCAGAGCCGATTTGTAGGAGACATCGAGGAAGCCGACCGGCCGCTGCTGGCGGCGGACCTGCTGCACCTCGCGCGGGTCGATGCCGAGATGACGGCGGTAGAGCAGGTAGCCGATCAGCCCGATTCCGACCCAGACTGTGCCGATGATCCGAGCCTCGGGATGCAGAATGATCACCGAGACGAAGGCCGCGCCGGTACCCAGAGCGCCGAAGACGGCGGTGAGCGGGATCTCGGCGCCTCGCCAGCGCACGTTCCAGGGTGCCTGGTATGGCCGGTAGCGGTCGGGCTCCCGACGGCGCAACGCGATAATCGAGAGGTGAGCGATCGTGAAGGAGAGCATCGCTCCGAAGCTGTAGAGGTTGCCGAGGAAGCTCGTGTTGCCCGGCAGCACGAGCACCGCTGCGATCGCCGCGAAGAAGAGAATCGTGAACCAGGGGGTCTGGTACCGCGGGTGCAGCTTCGCGAAGACGGCCGGAAGCTGGCGGTGCTCCGCCAGCGACCAGGAGAGGCGCGAGATGCCGATCATCCCGGCGTTGGTCGCGATCAGCAAGATCGTCGCCGCCAGGGCGCCCACGTAGTACTGCGCAGCGGTGGCGAGGGTCCCGTGGAGCCCAAGGGCCGAGACGATCCCCAGCACCGGATCATCGCTATAGGTGGTGCCGAGCGCGGTCGAGTAATGGCCGGCGGCGTTTTGGGTCACCGGTAGCGCCGAGAGGGCGATGATCGAGATCCCGGCGTAGATGCCGAGCACGGCGATTAGGACGAGGTTGACTGCCTTTGGCACCTGCTCGCCGGGGTCGCGCGCCTCCTCGGCCATGTTGGAGACGGTCTCGATCCCGGTGTAGGCGAGCATCGAGATCGAGACCGCGAAGATCAGTTGCGAGAAGCTTGGGGCGGTGCCGAGGTGAACCTGGTCGACGAGGACGGATGGGTGCAGGACCAGGACCGCGCCGAGCACCACCAGGGCGATCTGGGTGAAGAGATCGAGGATCGCGAGGCCGATGTTTAGCTTTGCCGACTCGCCGAGGCCGCGGATGTTGACCAAGACGAGCACGGCGATGACGGCGATGCCGCCGACGACATCCCCGGGGCTGTTGGCCAGCCAGGGCCAGAAGACGGCCAGATAGTGCGGCACGAAGAAGGCGCTGATCGCGATCGTGAGGATGTAGTCGAGGGAGAGACCCCAGCCAGCGATGAAGGACACGACCTCGTTGAAGGCATGGCGCGCGAAGGAGGAGGAGCCGCCGGCCTCGGGAAACATCGCCGCCCCCTCGGCATAGGTCTTAGCGGTGAGGGCGAACAGCCCTCCCGCGAAGAGGAAGACCAGCGGCGTCAGGCCCAATGCGTGGGCCGCGACCAGGCCGAGGGCGTAGTAGATCGAGGAACCGACGTTGCCATAGGCGGTGGCGAAGAGGCCTGGCACTCCGACCGTTTTTCGCAGCCCGCGTGTCTTCAACTCGGCCATCGGGGGAGCAAGAGTGTCCCACGGCCGGGTCCGCGTTTCGTTGTGGAGGCTAACTGCGCGCGACTCGAGATTGTCTGAATCGCCCCCGGCAGAGCTCCCCCGCACCATTTTCTCCGGAGACCGTCGAGCACCCGACCAGACGCGTCGCACACCGCCGGATCTCCGTACTCACCCACCCCCTGCTCATCGAACTCCAGCGGCATCGCCGTCTCCGCCAGCCGATTGCTCTCCTTGCCGATCCGCTTCAGCTCACCGAGTTCGATATGCCGCGGCTGAAGCAGCCCACGCGACCATCGATGGCAAGGTCTCCCGTCGAGGTCGCTGAGCTTCCGCTCGGGGTGGCGGCGGTGTCGTCGAAGTAGTCGCCATAGCTTTGAACGGAGATGCTTTCCTCCTTGAGCCCTAGCGAGCCGTCGACCCGAATTCGGTAGCGCCGATCACCGGCCTCTCCTCGAGCTCAACCTCGTCGAGCGCTGGTTCAGAGAGCTCACCGACAAGGCAATCCGCGGCGGTGTGTTTCACAGCGTCCCCAACCTCATCGCCGCGATCGAGGGCTGCCTAGAGGCCCACAACGACGATCCCAAGCCGTTCGTCTGGACCGCCTCGATCGACTCCATTCTCGAGAAGGTCCGGCGCTGTAAAGCCGTTTTAGAGACGGTGCACTCGACGCTGGGTGACGCTGGGGCGACACCGGGTCGCAAGTGTGAACGCCGGAGCAGCGCGGGATCAGTAGGCCGACTCCGACCTGCTGGTGCCGGAGGCCTGCCAGCCCGAGCAGGCGGGCGCGAAACCCGATGGCGGCGTGAACCTCACGACCGAGGACCCAGCATCGGAGAAGGGAGCGCAGGCGGGTGGGGGATCGAGCGGGTCGCACCCTCCCCAATGCTCGCCGACCGATCTTCTCCCCCCGCTCCCAGGGGTGTCTCTACGCTCTGGGCAATGACGCCCAAGCCCAGGGTCGCGATCTTCGGCCCCAACCCGATGCTCGAGATCACGATCGAGCAGTTGACCTCCGACGGGGGCGACGACATCCACCTGCACCCGGCCGGGCAGGGAGTTTGGGTGGCGCGGATGGCGGCCGAGCTTGGCGCCGATCCGATCCTCTGTGGCTTCGCTGGCGGCGAGTCGGGAGCGGTTCTGCGTGGGCTTCTGGAGGAGCTCCCGATCGAGCTGCGGCTGATCGAGACCGCGGAGGCCACCGGCACCTACATCCACGATCGCCGCGAGGGAGGGCACAAGCCGGTCGCCCAGAGTGCCTCGATGCCTCCCTCCCGCCACGAGGTCGACGACCTCTTCTCGGTCGCCTGCGCGGCGGCGATCGACGCCGACGCGCTGGTCGTCTGCAACCCCTACCCGAGTGAGGCGCTGCCGCTGGAGATCTACGGCAGCCTCGTCGCCGACGTCAGGGCCAACGGCACTCCGGCCCTCGTCGACCTCTCCTCGCCGCGCCTCGACAGCGCCCTGGAGGGCGGGCCCGATCTGGTCAAGATCAACGACTGGGAGCTGGCCGCATTCGTCTACGGACCCGTCGACACGCCGGAGCGGATGCGAGAGGCGATCGACCGGCTGCTGGAGAAGGGGGCGGCGGCGGCGATCGTGACCCGGGCCGGCGAGCCGGCGCTCGCGGTGCGCGACGGTCAGGCCTGGGAGCTGACCCCGCCCCGCTTCGACCGCGGCTCGCGCGAGGGCTGCGGCGACTCGATGATGGGTGCGCTTGCCGCGTCGGTCGCAGCCGGGCGCGAGTGGGAGCAGTCGCTGCGCCTCGGCGCCGCCGCCGGTGCCGCCAACTTCCTCCGCCACGGACTCGGCACCGGCGCTCGCGCCGTCGTCGAGGAGCTGGCGGCCCGGGTCGAGCTCCGCGAGCTCGGCTAGCTGCGGCGTCGCTTGATCACGGGGCCGAAGGGGAGCATGAGCGGCGCGCCGGAGACGATCGCCCGCGGCGCCGTCTGCACC
>DATAIY010000474.1:0-31743 GCA_036262475.1 Solirubrobacterales bacterium | reverse complement strand
GGGCAGTGGCTGGGTGAAGCTCGTGCTGATCATCTCCACCGTCGGCCAGCTCTTCTGCGGCGGCGCCTGCCTGACCAGCGCTTCGCGCATGTGCTACGCGTTCTCACGCGATCGCGGCTTCGGCCGCCGCCCCTCGGCGCTCCTCTCTCGGGTCAACTCCGAGCGTGTGCCGGTCTTCGCGGTGCTGGCGATGGCGATCGCGGCGCTGCTGATCACCCTGCCGGCCCTCAAGGGCAACGGCGAACAGTATCCGTGGGCCTTCTACGCAGTCGTCTCGATCACGGTGATCGGCCTCTACATGGCCTATGCGATCCCGATCTTCCTGCGCTGGCGCCAAGGCGGCGATTTCCAGGCCGGGCCCTGGACCAACGGTCGAAAGTACAAGTGGATGAACCCCTTCGCGGTCTTCTGGGTGATCCTGATCGTGCTCATCTTCTGCCTCCCGTTCGTGCCTGCGGGCGTCCCGTGGAACAGCGAATTCAGCTGGGAATCCCTCAACTACGCGCCCCTGATGGTCGGCGTGGTGATCCTTTTCGCGGGAATCGCCTGGTACACGAGCGCCCACAAGCACTTCACCGGCCAGGTGCGCGAGATCGACCTCGAGAAAGACGTCGGTCCCCCGCCCGAGGTCGGCCCCGGCGCGCCGTGAGCGGCGGCGTAACGTTCCCGGCGTGACCGTAGACGAGCTGAGGCAGGCGGTCGCCGAGGGCACGGTCGACACCGTGCTCCTGGCGATCGCCGACATGGAGGGGCGGCTGCAGGGCAAGCGGCTGACCGCCTCGCACTTCCTCGGCGACGTGCTCGAGCACGGCGCCGAGGGCTGCAACTACCTGCTTGCGGTCGACGTCGACATGGAAACCGTCGGCGGCTACGCGATGGCCTCCTGGGACACCGGCTACGGCGACTTCGAGATGAAGCCCGACCTGGAGACGCTGCGGCCGGTCCCCTGGCTGCCCGGGACGGCGATGGTGATGGCCGACCTGCAGTGGTCCGACGGGCGCGACGTGATGGCATCGCCGCGGCAGATCCTGCGCCGCCAGCTGGCCCGCCTAGCCGAGCGGGGGTTCAGCGCCAACGCCGCTACCGAGCTCGAGTTCATCGTCTTCCGCGACACCTACGAGGAGGCCTGGAAGCAGGGCTTCCGCGACCTCGAGCCGGCCAACCTCTACAACATCGACTATTCGCTGCTGGGCAGCGCCCGGGTCGAGCCGCTGATCCGCCGCATCCGCAACGAGATGTCCTCGGCGGGGATGACGGTCGAGAACTCCAAGGGCGAGTGCAACCTCGGCCAGCACGAGATCAACTTCCGCTACGAGGAGGCCCTGCGCAGCGCCGACAACCACGCGATCTACAAGAACGGCGCCAAGGAGATCGCCTCCCAGGAGGAGCACGCGATCACCTTCATGGCCAAGTTCAACGAGCGCGAGGGCAACTCCTGCCACATCCACTGCTCGCTCGCCAACGAGGACGGCTCCAACGCGTTCGCCGCAGACCAGGCGCTGTTCGAGCACTTCGTCGCCGGCCAGATCGCCTGCATGCGGGAGCTGACCTTGCTCTACGCGCCGCACGTCAACTCCTACAAACGCTTCTCCGCCGGCTCCTTCGCGCCGACCGCGATCGCCTGGGGTCGGGACAACCGCACCTGCTCGCTGCGGGTGGTCGGCCACGGCGAGGGGCTGCGGGTCGAGAACCGGCTGCCGGGTGCCGACGTCAACCCGTACCTGGCGCTGAGCGCGCTGATCGCCGCCGGCCTGCACGGGATCGAAAAAGAGCTGGCGCTGGAGCCGGTCTTCGAGGGCGACGCCTACAAGTCCGACAAGCCCCGCGTTCCGCACAACATCTACGACGCCCGTGACGCCTTCGCGACGAGCCCGATGGTGGCCGAGGCCTTCGGCCCCGAGGTCGTCGACCACTACCTGAACCGGGCTGGCGTCGAGATCGACGCCTTCGAGGCCGCCGTCACCGATTGGGAGCGCTACCGCGGGTTCGAGCGTCTGTGAGCGCGGAGCGAGTGAGCGAGGCTGCCGGTGATGATTAGCGCGAGCGAGCGAAGCGCGAAGCAGTGGCTATGAGCTCTCCAGCGATCGGCATCTGTGCGGCGATCGAGCGCGTCAGCTGGGAGGCGTGGGTCGAGGAAACGGTGACGATGGCGCCGCGCTCCTACGCCACCGCGGTGCAGCGGGCCGGCGGCCTGGCGCTGCTGCTGGCACCCGACGCCGCGGCGCTGGAGGATCCCGATCCCCTGCTCGACCGGCTCGACGCGCTGCTGCTCGCCGGCGGCTCGGACATCGACCCTGCCACCTACGGCGCCACCCCGCACCCCGAGACCAGGGGCACTTGGCCCGAGCGCGATCGCTTCGAGCTCGCCCTCGTCCGCCGTGCCCTCGAGCGCGACCTTCCCGTCCTCGGCATCTGCCGCGGGATGCAGCTGCTCAACATCGCCTGTGGCGGCACCCTCGTCCAGCACCTGCCGGAGTCGGTGGGCCATGAGGATCACCGCCTCGTCGCCGGCACCTTCGGCGGGCACGAGGTCCGGCTCGCCCCCGGCACCCTGGCTTGCCGGGCGGCGGGGTCCGAGCAGGTCGCGGTGATGTCCCACCACCACCAGGGGGTGGAGAAGCTGGGCGAGGGGCTGGTGGCGAGCGGCTGGGCGGTGGGCGACGAGTTGATCGAGGCGATCGAGTTGCCGGACCACGCTTTCGCCCTCGGGATCGTCTGGCACCCCGAGGAGGACGTCCGCAGTGAGGTGATCGCCGCCCTGGTCGAGGCGGCGCGGAGCAGGCAGGGGGTCAGATCTTGATCGAGGTGATCGAGCCGGCGACCGAGCAGGTGATGGCCGAGCTGCCGCGGGCGGGAGTCGAGGAGGTTGACGCCGCGGTGGCACGGGCCAAGGCCGCGTTCCCGGGTTGGCGGGACGTCTCGCCATCGGACCGCGGAGCGCTGCTGCACGGCCTCGCCGACGCGCTCGCCGAGCGGCTCGAGGAGCTGGCCACGCTCGAGGCGCGGAACGCAGGCAAGCCGATCGGCGACGCCCGCGGCGAGATCGGGATGGTGGTCGAAACCTTCCACTACTACGCCGGCGCCCCCGAGCGCCTGCTCGGCCAGACGATCCCGGTCGCCGGCGGTGTCGACATGACCTTCCGCGAGCCGCTCGGCGTCGTCGGCCTGATCGTGCCCTGGAACTTCCCGCTGACGATCGCCGCCTGGAAGGTCGCGCCGGCGCTCGCCGCCGGCAACTGCATCGTTCTCAAGCCAGCGGCGCTGACGCCGCTGACGGCGGTCGAGCTGGAGAAGATCGCGCTCGGGGCGGGCCTGCCGGAGGGCGTCCTAAATGTCGTCGCCGGCCCGGGGAGCGTCTGCGGCGCCCGGCTGGTCGAGCACCCCGACGTCGCCAAGATCGCCTTCACCGGTTCGACCGAGGTCGGCCGCGGGATCGCCGCCGGCGCCGCTTCAACAATTAAGCGGGTGACCCTGGAGCTGGGCGGCAAGTCGGCCAACATCGTCTTCGCCGACGCCGACCTCGAGGCCGCCGCGGCCGCGGCGCCGGGCGCCGTCTTCGGCAACGCCGGCCAGGACTGCTGCGCCCGCTCGCGGATCCTGGTCGAGCGCTCCGCCGTCGACGACTTCCTCGCGGCGATGGCGCCGCAGGTCGAATCGCTGCGGGTCGGCGACCCGCTCGAGGAGTCGACCCAGATGGGCCCGCTGATCTCCGCCGACCAGCGCTCCAGCGTCGCCGCCTACGTCCCCGACGACGCTCCGGTGGCGATCCGCGGCACGGCGCCCGAGGGGCCCGGCTACTGGTTCCCGCCGACCGTGCTCGCCCCGGTCGCCAACTCCGAGCGGGCGGCGCGGGAGGAGATCTTCGGCCCGGTCGCCTGCCTGATCCCATTCGAGGGAGAGGAGGAGGCGATCGCCCTCGCCAACGAGACGATCTACGGCCTCTCCGGCTCGATCTGGAGCCGCGACGGCAGCAGGGCGCTGCGGGTGGCGCGCGCCGTCGAGGCCGGGGTGCTCTCAATCAACTCCAACACCTCGGTCCGGGTCTCGACCCCGTTCGGGGGCTTCAAGCAGTCGGGGGTCGGCCGCGAGCTCGGCCCCGACGCGCTCGAGCACTACACCGACGTAAAGAACGTCTACTACGCGACCACGGAGGGCTGATGTCGGGACGACTGGAGGGCAAGGTCTGCGTGATCACCGGGACCGCGAGCGGGATCGGCGCCGAGTCGGCACGGCTCTTCGCCGCCGAGGGCGCGCGCGTGGTCGGGATCGATCTCGCCACCGAGGGCACCGAGGGCGAGCTGACGATCCAGGCCGACGTCTCCGACGAGGCGCAGGTCGCCGCCGCCTACAAACGGGTCAGCGAGGAGCTGGGCGGGATCGACGTGCTGATGAACAACGCCGGCATCAACCCGACCGATGACGGCTCGGTGCTGGTGACCGAGCTCGAGGCCTGGCAGCGGGTCCAGGACGTCAACCTGCGCAGCGTCTTCCTCTGCTGCAAGCACGGCATCCCGCAGCTGCTCGAGGCCGGCGGCGGCTCGGTGATCAACGTCGCCTCCTTCGTCGCGACGATGGGCGCCGCCGTCTCCCAGATCTCCTACACGGCCTCGAAGGGGGCGGTGCTCTCGCTCTCCCGCGAGCTCGGCGTCGAGTTCGCCGAACGCGGTGTCCGGGTCAACGCCCTCTGCCCCGGCCCGGTCAACACGCCGCTGCTGAAGGAGCTCTTCGCCAAGGATCCCGACCGCGCCGCGAAACGCCTCGTCCACATCCCGATGGGCCGCTTCGGCGAACCCGAGGAGATCGCCAAGGCGGCGCTGTTCCTCGCCAGCGACGACTCCTCGTTCGTCACCGCCAGCACCTTCCTCGTCGACGGCGGCCTCTCCGGCGCCTACCTGACACCGATCCAGGTCGACTAGCGCGGGCGGGCGCTTTAGCCGCCGCACGGGGTGCAGAAGGCGCCCCGACCCGTGCTCAGGCCGCGACGACGTCGAGCCAGCGGCGGCAGAGGTCGCGGCCTAGCCGGTTGAAGGCGGCGATCTTGGCTTCGGTCTCGGTTCGCAGCGCTTCCGGGTCGAGGCCGATTCGCAGCGCGTCGGGGTCGGAGCGGTAGTCGTCGATCCAGGTGAGGGCGTCGGCGGTGCTGACCTCGGGGTGGAACTGGATCGCCCAGGCCGCGGCGCCGATCCGGCAGGCCTGGAGGCAGACGTCGCTGTGGGCGAGGGCGACGGCGCCGGGCGGCAGCGGGAATTCGTAGCTGTGCCACTGGAAGGCCTCGAAGCCGGGGGCGAGGGGCGCCAGCAGCGGGTCCTCCCGTCCCTCGGCGCTCAGCGCCACCGGGTGCCAGCCGATCTCCGGCCGCTCGGCGCGGTGCGGCGTCGCGCCCGCCGCTCCTGCGACCAGCTGGCCTCCCAGGCAGAGGCCGAGCAGCGGCACGCTGCTCGCCAGCAGCTCCTTCAGGAGAGCCTTCTCCTCGGTCAGCCAGCCGTTGCCGGCGTCCTGGTCGGGATGCACGGCACCGCCGAGGACGAGCACCGCGTCGTAGCCGAGCGGGTCCGCCGGAGCATCGGGTTCCTCGGGCAGCAGCCAGGGGTCAAGCTCGGCGCCACTCTCCCGGATCGCTTCGGCGAAGACGCCGGGGCCGGCGTCGCGCTGTTGGACGATCGCCAGGACTCGCACCCCCCGGAGTCTCCCACGCCTTCGCCGGCGCACTCGGCCGACGGCGTGGCGAATGCGCGACCCTGGAGCCGATGGCACTCGCCCACATCCTGCTCGTCTCGGGGAGCCTGCGGGACGGCTCGACCAACTCGGCGCTGCTGCGGACGGCCGCAGCGGTCGCGCCCGAGGGGGTATCGACCGCGCTCTATGAGGGGCTCGCGGGCCTGCCGCACTTCAATCCCGACGACGACGAGGAGGGGATGGAGATTCCGCCGCCCGCCGCCGCGATGCGCGCCCAGCTGGGCCGCGCGGACGCGGTGCAGTTCTCGACCCCCGAGTACGCCGGCGCCCTGCCGGGCTCGTTCAAGAACATGCTCGAGTGGACCGTCGGTGGGCATGAGATCTATGGCGTGCCGGCGGCCTGGGTCAACCCCGCCGCTCCCGGTCGCGGGGTCAACGCCGACGACTCGCTGCGCAAGGTCCGCGGCTACCTCGGCGCCGATTTGGTCGAGGACGCCTGCGTGCGGATCCCGGTCGCCCGCGACTAGATCGGCCCCGACGGCCTGATCGCCGATTCCGAGCCACGCTCTCGACTCGCCACCGTGTTCGAGACGCTCGCCGCCCACGTCGCCCGCTCGGCGCGCTCGCCGGACTGAGTGAGTGGGTACGACGCCTAGGATGCGGTCGGTGTTCGCTGCCCGGCTCACCCGCTTTCTGCTCGGCCTCGCCGTCGCCGGGCTGATCGGAGCGAGCTCTGCCGCCGCCGACGTCCTCGGCGAACCCTTCTTCCCGCGCAGCGGCAGCCGCGCCTATGACGTCTCCCACTACGACGTCCGCCTCGCCTTCCGCCCCGCCAACGGCACGCTCGACGCGGCGACGAGGATCTCGGCGAGCGCCGACCAGCGCCTGAGCAGCTTCTCACTCGACCTCGTCGGCCTGCGGGTGACGGGGGTCACGGTCGACGGCGAAGGCGCCACCTTCGGCCGTGGCCGGGACAAGCTGAAGATCACTCCCGAGACGCCACTGGTGCGCGGAGAATCGTTCACGGTCGTCGTCCACTACCAGGGCCGCCCGCGCCGGGTGATCGACCCCGACGGCACCTTCGAGGGCTGGAACCGAACCCCCGACGGGGCGTTCGGAGTTGGCGAGCCGCTCGGCACCGCGGCCTGGATCCCCTGCAACAACGCTCCCTTCGACAAGGCCGGCTTCAGCTTCCACGTCACCGTCCCGGCGGCCCTGAAGGGGGTGGCCAACGGGCGCCTCGTGTCGGTCAGCCGCAAGGGGGGACGCAAGCTGTTCGACTGGACCGAGGCGCAGCCGATGGCTCCCTACCTGGCGCTGATCGACATCGGCCGCGGCAAGCTGGTGCGCACTGAGATCGACGGCCTGCCGACCTGGACGATGGTCGACCCGGCGCTCGCCGAGCGCTCGCGGCGGGCCCTCGCCGCGCTGCCGCAGGTGGTCCGCTTCGAGTCGAAGATCTTCGGCCCCTACCCGTTCGACGCGGCCGGCTCGGTCGTCGACTTTGCTCCCAAGCTCGGCTACGCCCTGGAGACCCAGACCCGTCCGATATACGCCTTCCCGCCCGACCTGACGACCCTGGTGCACGAGACGGCGCACCAGTGGTTCGGCGACTCGGCCGGGCTCGAGCGCTGGCCCAACATCTGGCTCAACGAGGGCTTCGCGACCTGGACCGAGTGGTACTACGCCGAGCGGCACGGCGGCCGCAGCGCCGTCCAGACCTTCCGCCAGCTCTACCGCGTCCCCGCCTCCAACACCGACTTCTGGGACCCGCCCTCCGGTCATCCGGGCCAGCCGAAGAACCTCTTCGCCACCTCGACCAACGTGCGCGGCGCGATGGCGCTGGAGGCGCTGCGGCTGCAGATCGGGACCAAGAAGATGCTGAAGGTCCTGCGCCTCTGGGCGACCGAGCACCGCTACGGCAACGCCGACATCGCCCAGTTCGTCGCCCTCGCCGAAGAAGTCTCCGGCCCCGACCTCGGCTCGCTCTTCCAGCGCTGGCTCTTCCAGCGCGGCAAGCCGGATCAAGGCACGGCAAGCAGTGCTCCTAGGGGAGCGGCGGCGGCGCGAGTACGTCGCTGAGCAGCTGTAGCGCCCGGTCGCGATGGGCGTCGAGCTCGGCGATCAGGCGCTCGCCGTCGCCGTTGCGGATCGCGGCGAGGATCCGCTCGTGGGCCCGCACCGACTCCGCCCTCGCGACCGGTGAGTTGTAGTACATCGCTCGGTAGGCTTCGGTCGAGTCCCAGAGCAGGCGAATCAGCCGCGTGGTGTGCGTCTGCTCCGGCGATTCCAGCAGCGCGAAGTGGAAGCGCCGGTTGGCCTCCAGCTCGGCGGCTACGTCGCCCTCCTCGGCCGCTTCGACGCAGTCGCGGTCGGCCAGCTCGATCCGGTGCAGCCCGTCCTCGTCGATCGAGGGCAGCGCCTGCGCCGCCGCCCGGCTCTCGAGCAACTCGCGCAGGGCGTAGATCTCCTTCAGGTCCTCGATCCGCAGCTCGGTGACGAAGTAGCCGCGGCGGGGGATATAGGTGACCTGCCCCTCCTGCTCGAGCACGGCCAGCGCTTCGCGGACCGGGGCGAGGCTGACCCCGAGGCGCTCGGCGATGTCCTCCTGGCCGACCCGCTGCCCGGGTCGCCACTCGCCGCCGACGATCGCCCGGCGCAGTCCCTCGAGAGCGTGCTGGGCGGTGGTGCCGGGGGCCTTGCCGGGCAGCGCCCCCCCGCCCGGCTGGCGCTCCGCGACAGCGACCGGGCTCCGCTCAGTCATAGCTGTAGAGGCCCCGCGAGGTCTTGCGCCCTAGCATGTTCGCGGCGACCAGCCGCTGCAGCAGCGGCGGTGGCGCGAAGAGCTGCTCGCGGTGCTCGGCGTAGAGGGTCTCGGCGACGCTCACCACGGTGTCGAGGCCGATCAGGTCCGAGAGCGCCAGCGGGCCCATCGGGTGGGCGCAGCCCTTGACCATGCCCTTGTCGATGTCCTCGGCGCTCGCCAGGCCCTGTTCGAACATGCGGATCGCCGCCAGCAGGTAGGGGATCAGGAGGGCGTTGACGGTGAAGCCGGCCCGGTCGGGGGCGACGATCGGTTCCTTCCCCAGCACCTCGACCGCGAAGGTCCGGGTGCGCTCGACCACTTTCTGGTCGGTCAGCAGTGAGGGGATGATCTCGACCAGCGAGAGGACGGGCACCGGGTTGAAGAAGTGCAGTCCGAGCACGTTCTCGGCCCGGTCGCCGGTCGCCGCGGCGAGCTCGACGATCGGGATCGAGGAGGTGTTCGAGGCGAGGATCGCGTCGGGGTCCTCGACGATCGTCTGCAGCCGCGTGAACACCCCGAGCTTCGCGTCACGGTCCTCGACCACGGCCTCGACGACCAGCGAGCTGTCGGCGACGGCGTCGAGGCTGGCGGCGCAGCTCAGCCGCGCCATCGCCTCCTCGGCCTCACCGCCGCTGATCGCTTCGCGCCTGACCGCTTTGCCCATCGATTTCTCGATCCGGCCGCGGGCCGCATCGGCCCTCTCCTGGTCGACCTCGACCAGGGCCACCGAGAGGCCCGAGCGGGCGCAGACCTCGGCGATCCCGGTGCCCATGATGCCGCCACCGACGACTCCGACCTTCTCGATCGCGCCGCCGCTCATCGGAAGGCCTGGATCCCGGTCAGGGTGGAGCCGATCACGAGCGCGTGGACGTCCGCCGTGCCCTCGTAGGTGACCACCGACTCGAGGTTGTTCATGTGCCGGATCACCGGATACTCGAGCGTGATGCCGTTGGCGCCCAGCACCTGGCGGGCGCTGCGGGCGACCTCGAGGGCGGCGTTGACGTTGCCGAGCTTGCCCATGCTGACGTGCTCGGAGTGCAGCCGCCCCTCGTCCTTCATCCGCCCCAGGTGGAGGGCGAGCAGGGTCGCGCGATTCACCTCCAGCGCCATCTGCGCCAGCTTCTGCTGCTGGATCTGGAAGGAGGCGATCGGTTTGCCGAACTGGATCCGCTCGAGGCTGTACTCGAGGGCCGCTTCGAAGCAGGCCCGGGCCGCGCCCGCCGCGCCCCAGACGATTCCGTAGCGGGCCTCGTTGAGGCAGGAGAGCGGGCCTTTCAGTGAGCTGACCTCGGGCAGGACCGCATCGGCCGGGAGCCGGACTTCGTCGAGCAGTAGCTCGGAGGTGATCGAGGCTCGCAGCGACATCTTGCCGTGGATGTCCTGGGTGGTGAAGCCCTTGGTTCCCTTGGGGACGAGGAAGCCGCGCACGCCCTCGTCGGTCTGGGCCCAGACCACGGCGACCTCCGCCACGGAGCCGTTGGTGATCCACATCTTCTGCCCGTGCAGGATCCAGTCGGAGCCGTCGCGGCGCGCCCTGGTCCGCATCGATCCGGGGTCGGAGCCGGCGTCGGGCTCGGTCAGGCCGAAGCAGCCGAGCACCTCTCCGGCGGCCATCCGCGGCAGCCACTCCTGCTTCTGCTCCTCCGAGCCCCAGCGGTAGATCGCGTACATCGCCAGCGAGCCCTGGACCGAGACGAGGCTGCGGATGCCGCTGTCGCCGGCCTCCAGCTCCATGCAGGCGAGGCCGTAGGCGGTGGCGCTGGTGCCGGCGCAGCCGTAGCCCTCGAGGTGCATCCCGAGGACGCCGAGCTTGCCGAGTTCGCCGGCCAGCTCGAGCGGGATCGTCGCCTTCTCGAACCACTCGCCGGCGTTGGGGACGACGCGGTTGCGGACAAAGGCCCTGACGGTGTCGCGGATGTCGCGCTCCTCGTCGGAGAGGAGACGATCGATGCCGAGGTAGTCATTGGGGCGAATCGCCTCGGTCGGGGCAGTAGAAAGTGACATATGGCTTTCCTTGATTCTCGATTTTCGAATATCTGACAGGATTCAACCACATGCCGTCCGCACTGGGAGATCTGCGCATCCTCGATTTCTCCCGCGTGCTCGCCGGTCCCCTGGCGACGATGGTGCTCGGGGACCTCGGCGCCGAGGTGACGAAGGTCGAGCGACCCGGCGTCGGCGACGACACCCGCTCCTGGGGACCGCCCTACGACACAACCGGGGAGGCGACCTACTTCGAGGCCCTCAACCGCAACAAGTCGAGCATCGCCCTCGACCTCTCCGATCCCGCCGGGCTCGCCGAGGCGCGGCGGCTGGCGCTCGGGGCGGACGTCGTCGTGGAGAACTTCCGCCCCGGGCTGATGGCTCGCTTCGGCCTCGACTACGAAGCACTTAGCGCCGAGAACCCTGGCCTCGTCTACTGCTCGGTCACCGGATTCGGGTCGGGGGAGAAGGGCTCCGTCCTGCCCGGCTACGATCTCCTGATCCAGGCCCTCGGCGGCCTGATGAGCATCACCGGCGAGCCCGACGGGCCGCCGCTGAAGGTGGGAGTCGCCCTGGTCGACGTGATCGCCGGCCTCTTCGCGGCGGTCGGCATACTGGCCGCGCTCGAGCACCGCCGCGACAGCGGCCGCGGCCAGCTGGTCGAGGTCGACCTGTTCTCCTCGCTGCTCGCGGCGCTCGTCAACCAGGCTTCCGCCTACACCGTCGCCGGGGCGGTGCCGGGGCGGATGGGGAACCGGCACCCGAGCATCGCCCCATACGAGCTCTTCGACACCGCCGAAGGGGAGCTCGTGCTCGCCGTGGGCACCGACCGCCAGTTCGCCGAGCTCTGCGCCGTCCTCGGCCTGCCCAACCTGTCCGCCGACGAGCGCTTCGCCAGCAACCCGGTCAGGGTCGAGAACCGCGAGGCGCTCCGGACCGGTCTCGGCCCGGCCCTCAGCACCCGCCCGGCGGCGGAGTGGGCGGCGGAGCTGACCGAGCGACGGATCCCGGCGGGAGTGGTCAACGACATCGCGGCGGCCTTCCGGTTCGCCGCCGCGATCGGGCTCGAGCCGATCGTCCCGGTCCCCCGCGAGGACGGCTCTACGGTGAACCTGACGCGCAACCCGATCCGGCTCTCGGAGACTCCCGTCACCTACAGGTCGGCTCCGCCGCCGCTGCCAGATCGCGGCCAGGACGAGTGAGGCTGCCCGGGTGGGCCTGATTCTCTCTATTCCCTCCCGCCAAGTCGGACTCGATCAGTGGAAGAGTTGGCTGCCGCACTCCCCGCAGAGCCCGGGCCCTAACCGAGCTCGGCCAAGACCGCCTTGTCCCCCTTGGAGAAGGAGGAGAATGGAGCGGCCGAGCCGGTCAATCCCAGGTGCTGGCCGGAGCCGGAATCGGTCAGCTTCAGCCGCCGGCTCAGCCCGAATTTCGAGATCTCGACTTTGGTGCCGCCGCGCTCGAAGCTCATCAGCTCCTTCTGCGGCGTGTTCCCGGCCATCGGCAGGGAGAGGATGTGGATGCTGCGGGCGGTGACGACGACCAGCATCCGCACGGTCAGGCCCTGGCTGCGCGCGCTCTCCTGCCGGGTGGCCTCGAGGCTCGCGGTCGCCCCGGCCCCGGCGAGCACCGGGCTGGCGGCGTCCGGGGTCGCGATGCCGCTGACGATGCCCCGACGGTGATTGCCGCGTAGTCGTCCTGCAGGCCGAACACTCCGGCGGCCGTTACGGGATCGTCCGCGCCGATCAGCGCCTGTGCGGCGGCAAGGAGGTCTTCGCGTGCCATGGCTGCGGCCTAGATTCCGTCGGCGTGAGCGATTTCCTCCACTGCCGCACGGCCGGACTACAGCTCATCCAGCTCCGACAAACGCCGTTCGAGCAGGCGCCGCTCGGCTTCGTCGTGGACGAGAGCCAGGGCCCGGCGGTATGCGCCGCGGGCCTCCTCGGTCCGGTCGAGGCGGCGCAGCAGCTCCCCGCGGGTCGAATGCAGGTACCGGTAGTCCTCGAGCGCCAGGCCGTCGACGATCGCCAGCCCCGCCTCCGGCCCCTCGGCCTCGGCGACGGCTACGGCCCGGTTCAGCTCGACGACGGGCGAGTCGGTGAGGCGGGACAGCTCGCCGTAGAGGGCGGCGATTTGCGGCCAGTCGCGGGGCTCGTCGGCGTGCAGGGAGGCGATCGCCGCCTGGATCACGTAGGGACCGCGGCCGTGCAGAGCCAGGGCCCGGTCGAGCGTCGCCCGGCCGGTGGCGATCTGCGCCGCGTCCCAGAGCGAGCGGTCCTGGTCGCCGAGCAGGACCAGGTCGCCGTCGCGGAACCGCGCCGCGCGGCGGGCGTCGAGCAGGAGCATCATCGCCAGCAGGCCGTGCGCCTCCGGCTCGTCGGGCATCAGCTCGGCGAGTGCCCACCCGAGCCGCAGCGCCTCGGCCTCCAGCTCACCGCCCCCGCGGCCGTAGCCCTCGTTGAAGATCAGGTAGACGACCGCGAGCACGGCGGTGAGCCGGTCGGGCAGCAGGTGGTCGGGGGGCACCCGGAAGGGGATCCCGGCGGCCTTGATCTTGCGTTTCGCCCGCACCAGCCGCTGCGCCATCGTCGGCTCGGCGACCAGGAAGGCGCGGGCGATCTCGCTGGTGCTGAGGCCGCCGAGGGTCCGCAGGGTGAGCGCCACCTGCGCCTCGGTCGCGAGCGCCGGGTGGCAGCAGGTGAAGACGAGCTCGAGCCGTTCGTCTGGAAACGTCGTCGCGTCCATCTCGTCCTCAGTCGCCTCGGGCAGCTCGAGCTGGCGGGTCTTCGCCGCCAGCGTGCGGTCGCGGCGGATGCGGTCGATCGCCCGGTTGCGCGCCGTCGTCACCAGCCAGGTGCCGGGGCTGGTCGGGACTCCGTCGCGAGGCCAGCGCTCGGCGGCGACCGCGAAGGCCTCCTGCGTGGCTTCCTCGGCGAGGTCGAAGTCGCCGAGGAAGCCGATCGTCGCAGCGAGGACGCGTCCCCACTCGTCGCGGTAGACCTGGTCGAGGATCGCTACCGCTCCACCAGCGGGCGCACCTCGATCGCCCCGCCCATGCGCGCCGCCGGGATCCGCGCGGCGAGTTCGATCGCGGCGTCGAGGTCACCGGCCTCGAACATCAGCCAGCCGCCGAGTGCCTCCTTGGTCTCGACGAAGGGGCCGTCGGTGACCAGCGTCTCGCCGCCCTGCACCCGCACCGTGGTCGCCGCCTCGGGGGGCTGCAGCTGCTGGCCGGGGCTGACGCCGGGGGTTTCGTTGATCCCCTGGTAGTCGGCGTAGACGGCCCGCTGCTCGTCCTCGGCAAGGCTGTCCCACTCCGGCGAGCCGGGGGTCGGGGTGGTGCCCTGGTGAATCAGCAGCATGTATCTCATCGCTTCTCCTTGTCGTTTGGAGAGTGGTCGCATCAGAGACGAATGGGCCGCCCCGAATTCGACAGCCGCCCGCGAACTCCCCACGCAGCCCTAGCGGTGGCGGTGCCCCCGCACCGTGCCCCAGGAGTCCCAGGTGATCTTGAGGATCACCGCGGTGATTGCGAGGCCGATCAGCGGGTCGGCGACGGGCACCCCGATCGCGACAACGGCGGCGCTGGCGATAACCGCGAGGCTGACGTAGGAGTCGGCGCGGGCGTGGTTGCCGTCGGCGAGGAGCGCCGGGCTGTCGAGGCGGTTGCCGGCCCGGGTCCGGATCCCGGCCGCGAGCCAGTTGCCGGCGAACCCGATCAGGCCGGCGGCGGCCAGGGCGATGAGGTGGGTGGGGGTCTGGGGATGGATCAGCCGCGAGATCGCCTCGAATCCGGCGACGCAGGCGGAGAAGAAGATGACGGCGACGACGAACAGCCCGGCCACCCGCTCGGCCCGACCCGAGCGCAGCAGGAAGGCGGCTCCGAGTGGGATCGCGGTGCCCGCGTCGCCGAAGTTGTGGATCAGGTCGGCTAGCAGGGCGACGCTGCCGCTGGCGAGGAAGATCGCGGTCTGGGCGGCGGCGGCGACGGCGAGGACGGCGAGCGAGAGGCCGACCGCCCGCAGTCCCTCGCGCGAGCGTTTGATGCTCTCGTCGACGAGGCCGTGCGAGTGACCGTGGCCGCCGTGGTGGTGATGGTCGTGAGCCGGATGGTCGGGCTCGTGGCTGTGCGGACCGGCGTGCGGGTGCTCGTGGACGAGGTCGTCGCCGTGCCGATGGCGATCGCCGCCCAGCGGCTCGTAGGTGAGAGCGGTCCCGGTCATCGCCAGGAGAGGCTAGTGGGTGGTCGGCCCGGCTCAGCGCTCGTCGACCTCGGCGCTCAGCACCGGCTCCAGGTCGAGGATCGGCGTCCCGTCCAGCGCCTCGAGGCCTTCGACCAGCAGCCGGTTGCGGTCGACCGGCGCCACCCTCACTCGGTGCAGGCCGATCGGGTTGGGCCGGTCGGGAGAGCGGTTGGCGAACACGCCCTGAAGCGGTCGCGACGCGTCGCCGCGCGGATGGACTGCCAGCAGGTCGCGCCGGGCGCGGTCGAGCCAGGTGAAGACGAGGACGTCGTCGCCGGCCCCAATGCCGCCAAGGCCCCCGGCCACCTCCGCCTCGAGGACGAGCCACGCGTACGGCGCACCCTCGTCGCCCTGCTGAGGCGCTGCTGGGAGATCGTCGAGCTGCGACTCGACCCGGCCGATCGGCGCCAGCCTGATCTGCTCCTGACCCATCTGCTAGGGGTACTTGCTCTCGATTTCGTCGAGGAAGGCCTTCGACAGGAGGTTGAAGTTCGCTTCGTCGATGGCGATCTCATCGCCGGCCCCGTACTGAAGCAGCGACTTGGCGGGGTCGAGCTTGATCGTCTTGTTGGCGGCCAGCTTGCCGTCGTTCTCCATCAGCGAATCGCAGAGAACCCGGACCTCGTTGAGAGGATTTCCATCCTTGCCCTCCATGCCACGGGCGCGATGGAGGAAGTAATGGTCCAGCGCCAGGACCATGTGGTTGAAGAAAAGCGGTTCGAACTCCGCCAGCGCGGACTCCGCTGGGGTGCCGCTCGCCCCGGCGGACAGCTTCTCGTAGGCGGAGGTCTGCCGGGCGATCTTCGCGCGGCATTCCTCGACGTACTCATGGGGATAGCTGTTGACGGAGAGCATCGGTCACCCTTCCTCTGGAGCGGTCTCCCTTCAGACGAACGGGAAGCGGCGAATTCGACAGCTTGCCAGCAGAAGCCGGAATCAGCCCTGGCGCTCGTTCAGCCGCGCCGCCTGCGCAGTCAGGTAATGCTGCTCGGGGAGGCTGTTGGTGCGATCGGCGGCGACCCGGTAGTCGGCGATCGCGGCGTCCATCCCCCCTGACATCTCCAGCAGGTGGGCACGCGTCGCGTGGAGGCGATGGTGGCCGTCCAGCCGCTCGTCCAGATCGGCGAGCAGGTCCAGCCCCTGAAAGACGTCTTCAAAGCCATCGCCGACCCGTCGAGGCGCCTGCTGCTCGGCCGGCTCAACCGGAGCAACGGGCAGAGCTTGGGCGAGCTCTGCGAGGGGCTCGAGATGGCCCGCCAGTGGGTCAGCAAGCACCTGACGGTGCTCGAGGCCGCGGGCCTGGTGACGACGCGGCGCCGAGGGCGCCAGAAGCTGCACCACCTGAACGCGGCGCCGATCGGTCAGATCGTTGAGCGCTGGATCGACCAGTACGACGTCGCCAGGGCGGCGGCATTGAACGCCCTCAAACACGCACTGGGGGAGAACCAGATGGGGCCCACCGAATTCGTCTACGTCACCTACATCAAGACCACGCCGGAGGAGCTCTGGGCCGCCCTCATCGATCCCGCCTTCACGCAGCGCTACTGGGGCGCCCGCCTCGACTCCGACTGGAAGGTCGGCTCGAAGGTCCTCTGGCAGGGAAACGGCGATCCTGAGCCCGAGGACCACGATCAGGTCGTGCTCGAGGCCGACCCCTCACCATCGCCATCGCGGGGACGAGTGGTCAGAGGACGCGGTAGCGCTGGAATTCGTTGGGCATCTTCAGCTCCTGTAGTCGGCAGGGGAGCCGACCCTCTTGATTTCGGACGAGGCAGCTCGACGGCGGGACCTGTAGCTATGCAGCGCTCGTCGTCGCGGCCAAGTCAGGCGCAGATCCGGACGCGGAGGTCGATCTCGGGACCGATGCGAGACGCCCCCTCCGTAACCCGCCCCGCCGGCGCTGCGGTTTCCTGCGGATGCGTGGATGGATGACGAGGCGCAGAATCACCCGTGTATGGGCCACCGCATCGTCATTGTCGGAGGGGGGACCGGTGGAACGCTCACCGCGAACCGCCTGCGCAAGCGCTACGGAGACGAGGCCGAGATCGTCGTCGTCGACCGCGACGACCGCCACGTCTACCAACCGGGCCTGTTGTTCGTCCCCTTCGGCCTCGAGGAGCCGGAGGGCATCGTTCGCTCGCGCCGCGAGCAGCTGCACTCGGGGATCGAGTTTCGCCTCGGTGCGGTCGATCGGGTCGAGATCGCCGCCGAGAGCATCCACCTGAGCGACGGATCGACCCTTGCCTACGACGTGCTGGTGATCGCCAGCGGCGCCTCCCTGCTGTACGAGGAGACCGACGGGCTGAGGGCCCCCGGCTGGGGTCAGCGCGTCTTCTCCTTCTACTCGCTCGAGGACGCGGTGGCGCTTCGGGACGCGCTCCGCTCCTTCGATCGCGGGCGTCTGGTCGTGAACCTCATCGACATGCCGATCAAATGCCCGGTCGCGCCGCTCGAGTTCTGTTTTCTCGCTGACTGGTTCCTGCGCGAGAGGGGGGTGCGCGAAGACGTGGAGATCACCTACGCGACGCCGCTGGACGCCGCCTTCACCAAGCCAGTCGCGGCCGCGCACCTCGGCGGCATGTTCGAGCAGAAGGGCATCGCTCTGGAGACTGAGTTCGCAACCGGGCGGGTCGACGGGAAGAACGGGCGACTGGTCAGCTGGGACGAGCGCGAGATCCCGTTTGACCTGCTGGTCACGATCCCGCTTCACGGCGGCGCCCCCTTCGTCGCCCGATCCCCGGGACTCGGCGACGAGCTCGGGTTCGTGCCCGTCGACATCCACACGTTGCAGAGCAAGGCTGCTCCGAACGTCTTCGCGATCGGCGACGCCGCCAGCCTGCCGACCTCCAAGGCTGGCTCCTCGACGCACTTCGAGGGCGAGACTCTGGTCGCCAACATCGAGCGCTTCCTCGCCGGGGAGGAGCTCGAGGGCAGCTACGACGGTCACGTCAACTGCTTCATCGAGAGCGGCTTCCACAAGGCGCTGCTGATCGACTTCAACTACGAGGTGGAGCCGCTCCCCGGTCGCTATCCCGAGGCCCACTTCGGACCGCTTCCGTTGCTGCGCGAGTCGCGCATAAACCACCTCGGCAAGCTCGCCTTCCAGCCCCTTTACTGGCACCTGCTTCTGCCGGGTCGCGACATCCTCGGCGTTGGCGCACAGATGACGATGGCCGGCAAGCAGCCGGCCGTGAGCGGACAAGGAGACAAACGATGAGCACTCTCACCTACGCCGGCACTGCGGTCGAGGTCGACCCCGAGGGCTTCCTGGCCCAGCCCGATCAGTGGAACGAGCAGATCGCCGATGAGATTGCCGCCGAGGCCGGCATCGACCAGCTCACCGATCGGCACTGGCTGGTGATCAACTTCATGCGAGACACCTACCTGGATAGCGGCTCGGCCCCGTCGATCCGGACGCTCGGAAAAGCCTCGGGCGTGCCGATCAAGGAGCTCTACCAGTTATTTCCAAAGGGGCCCGCGAAGCTCGCGGCCAGGATCGCCGGCATCCCCAAGCCGCGCGGCTGCATCTAGGCAGGGAGGACCCGTTGACCGAACAACACGAGAGCACGGTTGCCAGGCCGGAGCCGATCGAGAAGGTCTCGATCATTGTCTCCAAGGGCTCGCTGGAGGGCATCTATCCGGCCCTGATCATGGCCAACGGTGCCCGGATGGAGGGCATCGAGGCCAATCTCTTCTTCACCTTCTTCGGCCTTGACGCCATCAACAAGGCAAAACACGAGCACGTCAAGGTCTCGACCGTCGGCAACCCGGGCCTGCACCTCGCCACCTGGGCCGGTGGCGTCCCGGGCGTCTCGGCACTGGTCACGCACAAATTGGCGCAGGAGATGGAGAAGCTCGACATCCCTCCGATCCCCGAGTTCGTCGAGATGATCGCCGACTCTGGCGGCGCCCTCTACGCGTGCAAGGCGTCGGTCGATCTCTTCGGCCTGAGCACCGAGGACTTCATTCCCCAGGTCGAGGACGTGATCACCGTGGGCGAGTTCTACGGCCTCGCGGCGGGCGGCCAGATGATCTTTACCTAGACGCACCCGAGTCGGGGAGGGACCCCCAGCGCCGCTCGCGGTCTCCGACCATGCAGGGCGGCGTCGAGCGCGACCGGCTCCCAGGCGGGGCGAGGCGGGCGAGGGGGGATCACGGCATGCTCGGATTCGCGCGCCCCGCAGGCACCGGCGGCTACGACGCTCGAGCGTCGCACCGATCCGGCGACCTCGTCGCGGAGACCCTCCTCGTCGCCTGGCGCCGTCTGTCGGGCGGCCGTCGACTCCGGTCTCGGCTGTGCGGAAAAGGGCGTCACGCTGCCGCAGGGCGGCGGCGCGGGAAGCCGTAGCGACGGCGTTCGGGGCCGGCCCTCAGAGGCTGCGCGAGATGAAGGTCTCGGCCACCCCGACCGAGAGCGCCGCGGCGAGGCCGAGATAGACGACGCCGACCAGCGCCCGGGTGCGGGTGGGAACCGCGTAATAGGCCTTGCTCTCCAGCGTCGCGCGAGCCTTCCACCGGCGCCAGCTCTCGACCGCGCCGAAGATCAGAACCAGGACGATGATCGGGCTCGGGTAGACGATCGCCAGAGCGAGGAGCCCCGCCAGGCCCGCCAGCCATACCACCGGGCTCAGTGCCGCCATCGCCCGGCCGCCGTCAAGCGGGACCACGGGCAGCAGGTTGAAGAGGTTGAGTACGAACCCGATGTAGGCGAGCGCCCGCCAGAATTCATCGCCGGTCGCGAGCCACAGCCCCAGCGGGACCAGCGTGGCGATCGTCCCGGCGACCGGGCCCGCGAGTCCCACCCGAGCCTCCGCGGCGGCATCCTTGCCGAGGGACTTGGCCGCGATCACCGCCCCGAGGAACGGGATGAAGACCGGCGCCGACGCCCTGATTCCCTCCCGCCGCATCTGGATCACGTGTCCGATCTCGTGCAGGAGCAGCAGCAGGACGAAGCCGACCGCGAAGGGGAAGCCGAAGAACAGCCCGTAGGCGGCGATCGAGACCGCCATCGAGCCAAAGGTCGCCAGCAGCTTCAGGTTCGGGAGCAGGAACAGGAGCGATTTCGCTTTCGCCGCCAGCAGCGCCAGCGGCGCGAGCAGCCGGCCGAACCGCTTGCGCCACGGCGGGCGACCGGAGCCGGGGTGGATCGGCCCGTAGCTCTCCGGAGCCTCGGGCGACACCTCCAGGCCGATTGGCGCTCGTTCTCTGAGGCTTTCGGACACGCTCGGATTGTCCCCTACCGCGGTAAAGTCCCCCTCAGTTCTTCGCCATTCCCCGCCGCCGACCGATCCGTAGGCTGATCGAGCGATGACTCGAAGGCTTCGCCGGCTGGCGATCGCGACAATCTCGACCCTGGTCCTCGGGGCCGGCCTCGCCGGATCGGTGGGCGCTGCTTCCGGGCCCGCGGCCGTCGCCACGGCGGAACCGCTTGCGCTCACCGGGTACGTGCTGACGGGCGGCGCGCCGAGCCTGATCGCATCCGAGGGCACTGCCTTCTCCGACATCGGCGTCGACGGCTGCGAGGTCGGCCGCGACGGCGCTTCGATCTCCGTCGACCCTGCAGCTCGCGAAGCCCTTCGTGCCGCCCACGCCGCCGGCAAGCCGGCGGAGCTGCTCGTCTCCAACTTCGACGACAGGTTGAGCGATTTCTCACCGCGGATAGGAGCCCGGCTGCTCCGCGGCGCCTCCCACCGCGAAGCCGTCGCCGCCGCGCTCGCCGCGGAGGTGAACGGATTCGGCTGGGACGGGATCACGGTCGACCTCGAGGCGCTCGCCGCCGCCGACCGGGCCGGCCTCGTCGATTTCCTCCGCCTTCTTCGGTCGCGGTTGCCCGCCACGGCCACGCTCGACATCGACGTCCCGGCGTCGACCTCCACCGGGGGCGAAGAATGGGCGCCCTTCGACGTCCCCGCGATCGCCGGCATCGTCAACTGGGTCGTGGTGATGGCCTACGACCAGCACTACGAAGGCGGCCCGCCGGGACCGATCGCTGGCCTCCCCTGGGTTCGCCGCGCGATCGCCGTCACCGAGCGGCAGATTCCGCCGTCGAAGTTCCGCCTCGGCGTTGCCGGTTACGGATACCTCTGGCGCCGCGGGCAACCCACCCGCTCGCTCAGCGACTCCCAGTCCCGGCGCCTGGCCGGCGACCGAGCCCGCTGGTCGCCCGGCGGCGGCGAATGGCACGCCCGCCTTCCCGGTGGCGGCATCCTCTGGTGGTCGGACCGCCGCTCGCTTAACCTCCGCCTCCGCCTCGCCCGCCGCGCGCACCTGCAGGGCGTCGCCCTCTGGCGGCTCGGCTCCTCCGACCCGATCGGAGTGCGAGCGAGCCTGTCGGGTGGGAGGGCCGGTTGAGGCTCAGCCGAATTCTCGACAAGGCGATGGACTGGACCGTGGTGCCCGGATACACCAGCCTCGGCTACAAGGTGCGTGAGCGGCTTGAGCCCTGGGAGCCGGTCGAGCTCGACGGGCACTCGGTGATGGTCACCGGCGCGAGCTCGGGGATCGGCGAGGCGGCCTGCACGGAGTTGGCGCGGGCCGGTGCCAGCGTGCAGATGGTCGTGCGCAGCCGCGAGCGCGGCGAGCGGTCTCGCGAGCGGATCGCCGGCGCGTCTGGCTCCACCGCGGTCAAGTTGCATGTCTGCGACCTCTCGAGCCTCTCCTCGGTGCGCGGGTTCGCCTCCGGCTTCCTCGCCTCGGGCGGGAGCCTCGACGTCCTGGTCAACAACGCCGGGGTGCTCCCCTCCGAGCGGAAGCACACCGAGGAGGGGTTCGAGCTCACCTTCGCGACCAATGTCCTCGGCCCGTTCCTGCTCACCTCGTTGCTGTTGCCGGCGCTGATCCGTGCCGCCCCCTCGCGGGTGATCAACGTCGCCTCGGGAGGAATGTACACGGCACGGATCGACGTCGACGACCTCCAGCTCGAGCGCCACGACTTCGACGGAGCCCGTTTCTACGCCCACACCAAGCGGGCGGAGGTGATCCTCAGCGAGGAGTGGGGGAAGCGGCTGGCGGGCGACGGGATAACCGTGCATTCGACTCATCCGGGATGGGTCGCGACCGACGGAGTCAAGTCCTCGCTGCCACGTTTCAATCAGTTAATGGGCCCGCTGCTTCGCGATCCCGAAGCCGGAGCCGACACGATTGTCTGGCTCGCCGGCTCTCCAGAGGCCGCGCGGAGCACCGGGGAGTTCTGGCACGACCGCCGCCCGCGACCCAAGCACCGCGTGCCGTGGACCCACGAGAGTTCGGAGCAGCGGGTCAGGGTCTTCGAGGAGTGCGAGCGCCTCTGCGGCTTGGCGCCCGGGGCCGCCACGGACTCCGCAAACCAGATCGACGACGAAGGAGACTGAGATGGCCCGCTACCGCGACACGATCGCCAGCCCGAAGAGCGCCGAGGAGGTCTTCGACTACATGGCGATGTTCTCGAACGTCACCGAGTGGGACCCGACCGCGGCCGAGGCACGCTCGGTCGGCGGCAACGAGCCCGGCCAAGGGGCACGGTTCGAGGTTCTGGTCAGGTGGATGGGTCGCGAGATCCCACTCGAATACACGACGACGACGTACGAACGCCCGAAGCGGGTGGTGCTGCGGGCCGAGAACTCGACCACGATCTCCGAGGACACGATCACGGTCGAGCCGACCGACTCCGGCTGCGAGATGGTCTACGACGCGCAGCTGACGCTGAAGGGCGCGATGCGGATCATCGACCCACTCTTCGGCCTTGCCTTCAAGCGGCTTGGGGACAATGCGGCCGCCGGTCTTCGACGTGAGCTGGGTCGGAGCCCTGGACGCTCGGACCTGAATCGATAGCGCCTGGCTCCTGGCGGAAAACCGCACCTCGGTAGGCGGCTCGCTCCATGGATGACCCAGCCTGGCGCTGGGACGCTCCCCTGGCTGGTTCGGAGGCTCCAACCAGGGGTCTCGCCAATCGTCAGGAGAACTCATGAAGCGGATGCAAACGCGGCTCACCTACGCAAACGCGATGTCGTCGATCGCGGTCTTTCTTGTCCCGGGAGGGCCACGGCCCTCGTCGCCAGCAACCTCGGCAAGAGCAGTGTCGGGACCGAGCAGCTGAAGGCGAACGCGGTGACGGTAGCCAAGATCACGAAGAACGCGGTCACCCCGGCGAAGATCAAGAACGGTGCTATCACCGGATCCAAGGTGAACACGGGGACTCTCGGCACGGCGCCAAACTCCGCGCCGACGGACGTGATCAAAGGCTCGAAGGGCACCCGTTCGCTGGGCCAGGAAGCCACCGCTCTCGCATACGGCCCGCTCACTATCACCGTCAAATGCGAAGCCCTGATCAACACCAACATCACGACCCGCGCCTTCATATCCGCCAGCACCCGACGGCGCAACTTCACCAGCTGGAAGGACGGCAGCAGCAGCTTCGGCCCCGCGACTCCTCAGGGAGAACGTGAACTCAACGGCCCCGAATGGGCTGACAGTGCCGGGCCCTTCGCGTTCGACAACCCCGCCGCCACGGGAGTGAGCGCCTCGGCGGCAAACGGGCAGGGCTTCGATGCCTTCACCGGCCTGGCCTCCGAAAGAGAACACGAACACCTGCTGGTACTGGCTCAGCGCGACGACTATCGGCTAGGGACGGCATTGAAGGGGGGTCGGGCTGAACGCTCGGCCCCGATCCAAACCGGGTCCTTGACGACCCCGGAGCCGTTGACCAGTATCCGGATCGGTGAGCGGACCCAGGCAATGCGTGTGGCGATGCGGCCGGGAGCTTCCTCATCGCCTCGAGTCGCGACCTGCTGTCGATATCAATGATCCCGGAGCTCACCGTCCTGCACGAGGGACATTCCTTCACCGGAGTCGGTCTCGGCGTCAACCGGTGGCTGCGGTACTCGCGTAAATCGCGCAAGAAGCTGGTCCGGATCGCGCCCGGGACCATCGGCGACGCTCGCACCCTCAAGCAGTCCGAGTGAGAGCTCCAGATGTTGAACCGGATCAGGCCCGAGCGGAGCTACTCGGGGCCGGCCGAGCAGGAGGCCGGAGCTAGCCGCGAGCAGCCCTAGGTTGCGAGTTTGCGATCCTCGGTCCCGTGGCCGAGCCACCGGCGATCTACGAGTGGGCCGGAGGCGCCGAGCCGCTCGAGCGCTGGCTCAACGTCTTCTACGACCTGGTCGAAGGCGACGACCTGCTCGCCCCGCTCTTCGGCGGCACGGTCGGCGCCGAGCACCGCGACCATGTCGCCGCCTGGTGGGTCGAGGTGATGGGCGGGCCGGCGCTCGACGGCTATGAGTCGATGCTCGCCCACCACCGGGGGCTGGAGATCACGCCCCAGCAGCGGCTGCGGTTCGTGACCACGCTGAGCCAGGCCGTTTCGGACGACGCGGGGCTGCCGGCCGACCCCGAGTTCCGGGCGACGGTCATCGGCTACGCGGAGTGGGGCTCGCGACTGGCCGTGCACAAGTCCGCGGCCGCGGCCAAGGTGGCCCAGCACGCGCCGATGCCCCGCTGGGGCTGGGGCTTCGCCCCGCCCTACGTCGAGGGCGAGAGCGCTGACTGAACAGCCTTTCCGGCCACGCCGTTCGCCGGAACGGTGAAGGCGAACTAAGGTAGTCGGGAAGCGATGAGCATTGGCATAGCGAGAGGCATGGCAGCGACCGGCACACCGCGCAGGCGCTTGGTGCTGGCGCTGGCCGTGGCGGCGCTGTCCGCGCTCGCGGGTCCGACGATGTCGGTCGCCTCCTCGGGGGGCGCGGTCGTGACGCTGAAGACGGTCAAGGTCGGCGCGCCGGGGAACCCCTCGGTGGGAATCGTCCCGTTCACCGATGCCGTCTACCGCTCCTGTGAAGAAGCTCCTGCGTCTTCGGCTGAATGTCTGAGCGTCGGCGGGGTCAAGTACCGCTATGGCATCGGTCAACTCGAGATCACCGTCAAGCAGTGGGTAGCGTTTCTGAACACGGCCGATCCGACCGGTCGCGATCCGCATCGTCTCTATGAGCCGAACGAGAGCCCCTCGGCCTGGCCCAGGTTCGGCCAGATCGACTTCTCCTCCGGCGCCGGCAAGGGCCACCACTACTCGGTGGCCTCTCCGGAATGGGCCGCCAAGCCCTATGGCTTCGCCAACTTCCTGCGAGCGGCGCGCTTCGTCAACTCCCTCTACAACGGGCGCCTGCTCTCCAAACACGCCAGCAGCGAAGGCGCCTTCCGCTATGTCAGCTACCGGGTGCGGCTCTCGAAGCAGACCGAGAGCGGGATGTATGACTTCGGCAGGGCGAAAGGCGGGCGCGAAGGCCCGACCCGGTCTCGCAAGTCCGGCTTCGTCCTGCCCAGCCAGAACGAGTGGATAAAGGCGGCCTACTACGACCCCAACGGCGGCGGGACCTACTCCTACTGGAAGTACCCGACCAACGCGGGCGTCTTCGGCGACGGCACGGCGACCGCGCCCACCCCGACGGCGCTCGACCCGTCCAACGGCGACGTCACGAATGCGGCGACGCAGCCGCTGGCGACCTATCACGCCTCAGGCGTGGCGGCGCCGAGCTGGTGCCCGGCGGCCGTGCAACCACAGGAAGCCTGCGCGACCGTCAACCCCTTCGGAATCGACCCAACGACCTATGCCGAGATCTACCAGGGAAGCCTCGGCACGGTCGGTCAGGCGAAGACCACCTCGCCCTGGGGAACCCTCGATCAGGGCGGCAACGCGGTGGAGTGGACCGACACCATCGCCCCGTCCCCGACGGGCCAAAGCGACGGGCGGGTCTGGCGGCGACTGCACGGCGGCATCGCCAACGCCCCCGCCTACCAGCTCTGGCTCTCCGCGGTCGGGCTTCAGCCCCAGGACAACGCGCTCTTCACCGCCACCTATCCCTGGCTTGGCTTCCGGGTCGGCGTGCTCGGCAACCTCAAGCTCGCCAAGCACTGAGCGAGTCCTCGTCTAGCCGTCGAGTGAGATCACGTGCGCGGTCCGGGGGTCGACGCGGCCCTCGAGAACGTCGAGGTAGGCGCTCTGGGCTCCCTCGAACCCTTGGCCGCGATTCACCTTGAGCCAGCCGCCGGTCCACTCGCAGAACGGATGCCAGGCGTCGGCTACGCGCTTCTCGAGGCCGCCGCGACCCCAGTCCTTGGAGCGCTTTTCAATCCGGTCGGGGGCGAAGAACAAGGCCGGCGTCGGCCCCGGCAGCTCGGTCGCGCCGGACCCGAGCTCCTGCCAGTGCGTGACCCCCACCGCCATGCTGTGGACGAGGTCCTCGCCGTAATGCGAGTGGACCGCAAGGCGCACCTCGCCGTCGCCCGCGATGTCGACGAAGGTGGCGGGCCCGCGCTCGAGCGAGTCGACCGCGTCATAGGAGACCGTGCGGTCGTAGATCCCGAGGCCGGCGACGAACTCGGCGCTGCGCGGCGAGGTCAGGCCGACCAACTTGACCTCCTCGCGCTGGGCCAGCGCGAACGCGGCGGCGATCGCCGTCTTGCTCGAGGCGCTGGAGATCACGATCGGCCCGAGGCCGGTGAGTCTCTCGGCCGCGAGCTGGTCGTCGATCAGGAAGGAGGTGAAGAAGAGCGGCCGCAACAGCATCTGGATCTCCTCTGTGTCCGCCCGGTAGAAGGGGTCGGCGCCGGTCGCCAGATAGCGGTGGTAGGCCGAAGGCAGCGCCGCCCGATGCGCGGAACCGTCGACGAACCCGCTGCCGGCGGCCTCAACGGGCGTCACGACCAGGTGCGAGGACGGAGGCAGATACCCGTACACGCGCGTCCCGGGCTCGACCCCATCCGCCGTGCTGCGCTCCACCTCGGCGAACCCCCACATCGGAACCCGCCCCCAACCGTCCTCGGCGGGGAAGAAGTCCCAGTAGGACATCGCCTCGCCCATCACCGCATAGGTGACGTTGTTCGCGGTCAGCCCGAAGGTCTCGACCCGGAGCATCGCCTGGCCCGCTTCCAGCTGGGGCGTCTCGGACTCGACGACGCGGCACTCACGGAGATCGCTGCGCTTGACCAGGAAGTCACTCATTCGCGACCCGCATGCTCTCACGGGCTTCGCCCGCCTATCGACGCGTCACTTCGACCCGTGCGGCCGGGTGACCCACCGGAAGATGGCGATCGCGTTGCTCTTGGATGCGGCCGCGTAGAGGTAGCCCCCGTCGGGGCTGATGGCAAGGGAGCTGGCGCCGCTCAGCGCCTGGGCACGCGAGCAGTCGGGGACCGAGCCGACGCAGCCCGGCCGGAGCGGCTTCTGGGCGACGACGCCGGAGCGCGTGTTGCGATCGAGGACCGCGATCGCGCCCGGCGCGAACGAGGCCGCGTAGAGGTTGGCCCCGTCCGGCGAGACGCCAAGCCCCTCGGGAGCGTTGAGCGCACGAGCGAACGAGCAGCCGGTGGAGCGCAGGAAGACCAGGCAGCCGGAGGGGCCGGACTTCTGGGTGAGGAGACCGGAGCAGGTCGAGCGGGTGAAGGAGGTGACGCTCTTGCTGAACAGCGAAGTCACGTATACGTCTTCGTCGTCGGGGCTGACCGTCACCGCGTCCGCGCCGCCCGGCTGGGCGCCCGTGGTGCAGCCGGCGAGCGGGCTGGAAACGACGCAGCCGCTCCCATCCGCCGCCTGCGTCAGCGCACCGGTGGACGGGTTGCGCGCGAACACGACGAGGGCTTCGGAAACCGCGGCCGCGACTAGACGTTCTTGCCTTCGCCGCTGATCGCCGTGCCTTCCAGGCCTTCTAGCCGAGCTGGCACGGGAGGTTGGCGCCGCGCCGGATCTCGATATTTTGGCCATGCGGCAGTCGCCGATCTCCTGGATCCGATTCTTGGCTCGGTGGCGGCAGGGCGTTGGTGGCCGCGGTCCAGGCGTTGGTCTGAGTGACGGGCGCCATAGCGCGGGGGGATGGGGTCAGGCAGACTGTGCCGATGCCGGTCGAGCTGTCAGCCACAGCGGTCGAGCGCGGCCTTGCAAGGTTGGGCGAGCACGACCTCGACGCTCGGCCCGACGTCGAGGCTGGGCTCGAATCGATCGCCGGTTGGGAGGACGACGGGGAGCCGATCGTGGTCACGCGCTACCGGCTGCAGCTGTTCCTCTGGTATGAGCTTCCGCGCAATCTGCTCGCGCCTCTCGCGGTGAAGCAGGCCGTGGCGGAACGGCTCGGGCGGTTCCTCGAGCTTGTCGGCGGCGCCGGAGCGTACGCGGAGATCTGCGCCTCCGAGCAGACGATGCGAATGCTGCGGGCATGGGAGGTGGAAGAGCAATCGGCAGGCGAGCTGCTGCGTGAAGCGCTCGAGGCCTCCGGGCTGGAGCCGCCCGACACCGACGAGCTCCGCTGGCGCTCGATGATGGGCTTCGAGGAAGCGCGCCTGCGCGACCGCATCGCGCTCGAGCTGGAGTGCGCCGTGGAGGAAGGACGGCTCGACCCTGTCGCGGGCGATTTCAAGGGCCGCCAGGCCGAGCTCGTGACTGCCTTCCTGCACAACCCCGACGCCGGGCTGGACGGGCGTCCCCTGCTCGACCAGGTTGCCGAAGAGCGGCTCGAGCAGTGGGCGGGGCACGGCAGCCAGGAGCACCGGGCGATCCTGGCGGCGGTCGTGTCCCGGCTCGGCGAGCCGGTGGGTGAGCTGGCCGGGGAGGAGATCCTGGCGCCGCTGTCCTGGCTGCTGGAGGAGGCGGCGGCCGGCATCCCGCTGACGCAGTGGAGCTAGGCGGATTCGAACCGCCGACCTCCTGGGTGCGATCCAGGCGCTCTGCCAGCTGAGCTATAGCCCCAAGATGCATGGCTGGGAAGTTGTGCCCATTGCCTCGCAAGAGCAAGGATAACCGCATAGTCTTTGGCAGCCTCATCCAGGGAATGGCGACATGAGCATCCTCGACGACGCAATTCGAGAGCATCTGGAACTGAAGCGCGCGCATGGCGCGGACGAAGCCGAGCTCAAAAAGCTCGAGGACGAGGCTTTTGGGCCGCCTGGGCGTCCCGAAGACGCGGACCCCTTCGCGGAGGCGCCGACCGAGTTCCTAACCGCGCCTGCCACGGGTGCCGACGAGGCGGCGTCGGACGCCGAAAAAGGTGAGCCGAGCGGCCGTCGCGAGCCCAATATCGCCGATCTGCAGGAGGCTCCGGAGCCGCCCCCGGCGGAGCAGCCGACGCCCGCGGAGGCGACCCCTGTCGATGCGCCGGAGGCCCCCTCCGAGGAGCAGCAACCGGCGATCGAACAGACCATGCCCGCTCCCCATCCCGAGCCGGATCCGGCCGCCGCGCCCGACCCCGAGCCGGAGGTCGACGGTGGCCACTCGACCGAAGAGCGCCACGCGATCGCCGAGCAGCCGACCGAGTTCTTCGACGTCGAGGCCGAGCTCGAGGCGGGTTCGGAACCGCTCAGCCCCTCAGACGAGCAGCTGGTCGACGCCGAGCTGTCGGAGCCGCGCCTGGCGCCGGTCGACCCGCTCAGCGGCATCGTCGACACCGGTGCAGACGCCGAGGTGGCCGAGGAGCCGGCCGACGAGGAGGAGGACGACTTCTTCAGCGAGCAGCGCCTTTCCGACGAGCTCAACCAGGCGCTCGAGGCGCCGCTGACCGACGAGCATCCAGCGGTGGCGCCAGCCGAGCCCGTCGGCCCTGCCACCGAGGAGCACGCGACCGTCCCTCAGACCGAGGAATCCACCGCGACCTACGACCTCGAGGCGGATGAGGAGGACTCCGGCGAAATCGAGAGGGAGGAGGATGCCCCGGAGGTCGAGGTGGCCGCCGGGGACGTCGAGGGAGACGACGGCGAGGAGAACGAGGACCCGCTCGAGGACACCCCGGACTTCCTCGAGGACGCGCCCGAGGACGACAACCTCTGGTTCGAGCAGCAGCCCCCCAAGGACTTCGACTTCGACGACTGATCCAGGCGACGGGGCGCCCGTTAGTTTGGCGGGGTCGCCGATGACGTCGCAATCGAGGCCGAAGGCTTGCGCAAGTCCTACGGGAAGGTGCAGGCGCTCGACGGGATCGACCTCCGGGTCCCGTCCGGAACCGTGCTCGGCCTGCTCGGTCCCAACGGCGCCGGCAAGAGGACCGCCGTCCGCATCCTCACGACGCTGCTCCCCCCGACGGCGGCAGCGCCCGGGTCGCCGGGCTCGACGTCGCCACCGAAGCGGCGAAGCTGCGGACCAAGATCGGCCTCGCCGGCCAGTACGCGGCGGTCGACGAGAACCTGACCGGGGCCGAGAACCTGGAGATGGTCGGCCGCCTCTACCACCTGCCAAGGGGGGAGCCGCGCAGCCGCGCCGCCGAGCTGCTGGAGCGCTTCGACCTCAGCGATGCCGCCGACCGCCTGGTACGCACCTACTCGGGTGGGATGCGCCGTCGCCTCGACCTCGCCGCGGCGCTGGTCGCCCGGCCGCCTGTCCTCTTCCTCGACGAGCCGACGACCGGGCTGGACCCGCGCAGCCGGATCGGCCTCTGGGAGACGATCGAGGCCCGGGTCGCCAGCGGCACCACCGTCCTGCTCACCACTCAGTACCTCGACGAGGCCGACCGCCTGGCCGACCGGATCTCGGTCATCGACCGCGGCCGCGTCATCGCCGAGGGCAGCTCGGACGAACTCAAGGGACCAGGTCGGCGGCGAGCGGCTCGACGTCACGCTTGAAATCGAGACCGACGCCGAGGCGGCGATCGCGGCGCTGGAGCCGATCGCGGCGGAGCGCGCGTCCCTGGTCGAGGGCGTGCTGCGGATGCCGATCAAGCAGCGCAAGGGGACGATCGCCGACGCCGTGCGCCGGCTCAACGAGGCCGGGATCGGGATCGACGACGTGGCGATGCGGCGGCCCACCCTCGACGATGTCTTCCTCACCCTCACCGGGCACGCGGCCGAGTCCGGAGACGGCGACGGCGAGAGCGAGGACGAGGACGAGGACGAGCAACTTCGCCAACGGCATCTCCGACACGCTGGTGCTGGCCAAACGCAGCTTCCTGCGCATCCCTCGCGCCCCCGACCTGCTGCTCTCCTTCACCGTGCAGCCAATCATGTTCGTCCTGCTCTTCGTCTACGTCTTCGGCGGCGCGATCCAGACGCCCGGCTACGACTATGTCGACTTCCTGATGCCGGGGATCATCGTCCAGACGATGGCCTTCGGCGGCTTCGTCACCGCGCTGGGTCTGGCCGAGGACCTGAAGAAGGGCCTGGTCGACCGCTTCCGCTCCCTGCCAATGTCCCGCTCCGCCGTCCTCGCCGGCCGCACCCTGGCCGACATCGCCACCAACTCGGTCTCGATCGCGATCATGATCGGCGTCGGCGCCCTCGCCGGCTTCTCCTTCAACGCCCCCATCGCCCACATCGTCGCCGGCATCCTCCTGCTGCTGCTCTTCGGCTACGCCTTCTCCTGGGTCTTCGCCTTCATCGGCCTCTCCTCGTCCTCGCCGGAGGCTTCGCAGTCGCTCGGCTTCATCCTCATCTTCCCCCTGACCTTCGTCTCCTCCGCCTTCGTCCCAGTCGAATCGATGCCGGCGCCGCTGCAGGCCTTCGCCGAAGTCAACCCCTTCACGATCACCGTCAATGCGATGCGCGCGCTCTTCCTCGGCGCCCCCGCCGGCAACGACATCTGGGGCGCCGTCGCCTGGTCGATCGGCATCGCCGCCGTCTTCGCCTTCCTCTCGGTGGCGAAATACAAGCGCGCCGTCTTCGGCTGAGTCCTGACCTCCAGCTAACCGGTGTGGCCGAGGACCCTTGTTGCACTATTGGCACTGTTTGCTTGCGAAGGGAAGCCGGTCTCGATCTACCTTCGATGTTGATGGCGTCTTTGAAGCAGAAAGGGGACCTGGCGGAGCTAAAGATCGCCGCGGATCTGATCGCGCGCGGCTGCAGACCCGCTATCTCCTTTGGAGAGGACTGCGACCACGACCTAATCGCGGACTTCGAAGGTCATCTCCCCGAATCCAGGTGAAGTTCAGGCAATCCAACGGGCGCAGAATCCTCATCAGATGCCGATCGCATTCGCTCACGAAAGGCAAGGTCCGACAGACGAAGCACTTCACGGCGTCGATGGTCGACTGGATTGCTGTCCACGACCACGCGAGCGATCGCTGCTACTACTGTCCGTCCAGGGAGTTGGGG
>DATAIY010000473.1:0-2766 GCA_036262475.1 Solirubrobacterales bacterium | reverse complement strand
CCAGCAGGGAGGCGTGCGCCCCGGCACGGAGAACGTCGCCGGGATCGTGGGCTTCGGCGCCGCCGCGGCGCTCGCGGCCGCCGAGCAGCCGGTGAAGACGATGGCGCTGGAGATGATGCGCGACGCGCTCGAGGCGATGCTGCGCGAGCAGCTCGGCTTCCGCGGCTTCCGCGCCTCGCTTGAGGTCGAGGCCGCCAGGGCGGCGGAGGCGGCAGAGCGAGGCTCCGGTCCGCGCCTGGACCTGACCGACCTGCAGACGTTCACGGTCGACCCGGCTAGCGCTCGCGACTTCGACGACGCCGTCTCGGCCCAGCGCGAGGGAGACGGCGCCCGAGTCTGGATCCACATCGCCGACGTCGCCGCCCATGTGCGGCCGGGATCTCCGCTCGACGTCGAGGCGCGCCGCCGCGCCAACAGCACCTACGTCCCCGGCGCGGTAGAGCCGATGCTGCCGCACGCGCTGAGCAGCGACGCCTGCAGCCTCGCTCCCGGGGTCGACCGCCTCGCGGTCACGGTCGAGATCGAGCTGGGGCCGGGGGCGGAGCGGCGCTCGGCGCGCTTCTACCGTAGCCGCATCCGCTCCGACGCCCGCCTCGACTACGAGCATCTCGACGCGATCTTCGCCGGACGGGCGAAGGCGCCGGAGCCGGTGGCCGAACCGCTCGCCGCCGCCCGCGAAGTCGCCGCGGCACTGGGCGAGCACCGCGGCACCACCAGCCTCGACGTCGAGTCCTTCGAGCCCGAGTTCCGCTTCGACGCCAAGGGCAACGTCACCGGCGCCCGCGGCGTCGCCCAGACCGAGTCGCACCGGCTGATCGAGCGGCTGATGATCCTCACCAACGAGCAGGTGGCGCAGCTGCTGGAGAGCCGGCGGGTTCCGGCGATCTACCGCGTCCACGCCCAGCCCGACCCGGCCCGGATCGAGAGGCTGCTGGAGCAGCTCGACGCTCTGGGGGTCCCGACTCCGCCCCTGGGCCGGGGACTCTCATCGCGCGGCGCCGGGGAGATGGCGGCTGAGGCGAGCCGGTTGGCGCGGCGCGAGGCCGCGCGGCGTGGACACGGCCGCGAGGCGTATACATCGCTCGTGCTCCGCTCTCTAAAGCAGGCCTCCTACAGTGAGCGCAACAGCGGCCACGCCGGGCTCGGCAGCGCCGCCTACACCCATTTCACCTCGCCGATCCGCCGCTATCCCGACCTCGTCGTGCACCGGGCGCTGCTGGCGGCGCTGGGGGAGGGGGAGGAGGCGCCGCGGCTGAAGGAGGCGCGCGACGTCGCCGCTGACTGCTCCGCCAGGGAGCGCGAGTCGGCCAAGATCGAGCGCGGCGCCGACGATGTCTGCGCCGCCTACCTGCTCGAGCGGGAGCTGAACGAGCGGGGGGCCGAGACGCGGTTCGAGGGCGAGGTCTCCGGGGTGATCCGGGCCGGGGCCTTCATCACCTTCGGCGGCGAGCTCGGGGACGTCTACGAGGGAATGCTTCCGACTCGCCGGCTGGCCGGCGAGCGCTACGAGCTCGACCGCGCCGAGGTGGCGCTGGTCGGGCAAGGGTCGGGGGCGACGGTGCGTCTGGGAGACCCGATCGCGGTCCGCGTCACCGGTGTCGAGGTGGCTCGGGGGCGCGTCGATCTGGAGCCGGTTGATGGCTAAGAAGTCGAAGAAGCCGCGCCTGCCCGTCTCCGGGGACGTCGTCACCAACCGCCGCGCTCGGCACAAATTCGAATGGGTGGAGAAGATGGAGGCGGGGATCGTGCTGCAGGGCTCCGAGGTCAAGGCGTTGCGCAGCGGCAGGGCGCAGATGACCGACGCCTATGCCGTCGTCGACAAGGGCGAGGTCTGGCTGCGCAAGCTCCATATCCCCCCCTACGAGTTCTCCAGCAGCGATGCCCACGAAGCCGAGCGCCCCCGCAAACTGCTGCTGCACCGGGCGGAAATAGAGCGGTTGATCGGGAAAACGGCTCAGAAAGGGTTGACCCTGATCCCCACCCGGATCTACTTCAAAGGGTCGCGGGCGAAGGTCGAGCTGGCGCTGGCAAGGGGAAAGGAAGGTCGCGACCGGCGCCGCGAGATCGCCGACCGCGACGTTCGTCGCGAGGTCGAGCGCGAGTTCAAGGGGCGGATGCGATGAGCGCGCGGGCGCGGCTCGAACGTCGGTCCGCCGCAAAGCGCGGTGCAGGCTTGCAACTGCCGGCTCGCGTGCAAGGATGCAGGAGAATGCGTACCCGACTACTTCCTTCGTTGAGCGCCCTGGGGCTCACTTCGCTCGCGGTGGTCGCGCCTGCTCAGGCCAAGGCTGAATCCTTTCCGAATAAGGCCAGCAATTACGTCAGTGACCACACCGACTACTTCGTCGGGGCCCTGATCGTGGCGATCCTCTTGCTCCTGCTGGTGGTCAGCATCGCCCAGCGGCGCAGCAAGGAGAAAGCGAAAAGGCAGGCCGCGGCTCCGGTTTCGTCGCCGCCCCCCGCGCAGGCGGCGACGACCCCTGGCGCCCCGGTCCCGGGGTCGCCTCCGCCGCCACCGCCCGCGACCGCACCGGGGGTCGCGCCGACAACCGAGATGGCGGCTGTTCCCGCGGCGGCCGTTTCCCAGGTTCCGCCGGGGTCAAGTCAGGCCCCGCTCTCGCCATCGCCGGACAAATCGGCCCCGGAGACCGCCAGGGAGCAGCGGCGGCGCGAACGCGACGCGCAGCGGTCCCAGCGCAACGAAAAGCGCCAGGCCCGCCGCGACGAGGTCAAGCGTCGCAAGGAGGAGCGAGCCGCTAAACGTGG
>DATAIY010000472.1:0-4756 GCA_036262475.1 Solirubrobacterales bacterium | reverse complement strand
GAGCTGATCGCCGCTGCCGCCGAGCTCGAGAGCGGCGATGTCGTCGGCGTCTCGCAGAAGATCGTCTCCAAGGCGGAGGGCCGCATCTGCAAGCTCTCCGCGGTGCTGCCGAGCGGCGAGGCCCGCCGCCTCGCCGCGGTCCTCGGCAAGGAGCCGGCGCTGGTCGAGCTGATTCTCTCCGAGTCCGCGGAGGTGCTGCGAGCAGAGCGGGGCGTCCTCATCGTCGAGACCCGGCACGGCTTCGTCTGCGCCAACGCCGGCATCGACAACTCCAACCTCCCCGAGCCCGACACCGTCTGCCTGCTGCCCGAGGACCCCGACGCCTCGGCCCGGCGCATCCGTGCCGAGATCGCCGCCGCGGCCGGAGTCGAGGTCGCGGTGATCGTCTGCGACAGCTTCGGCCGCGCCTGGCGGCTCGGCCAGGCCGAGGTGGCGATCGGCTGCGCCGGGCTGGCGCCGCTCGACGACTGGCGCGGGCGGCGAGACTCCGGCGGTCGCGAGTTGGAGGCGACGCTGATCGCGATCGCCGACGAGGCGGCCTGCGCCGCGGACCTCGTCCGCGACAAGGCGAGTGGTGTGCCGGCGGCGGTCGTGCGCGGCCTCGGCCGTTACGTCAGCGGCGAGGACGGACCCGGGGCCGCCGCCCTGCGCCGCCCGCGAGAAGAGGACCTCTTCCGCTAGGACGGCGCGAACAGACGATCAGTCCCGTCTGAGGACGTCCTTGACCTTGTCGCTCAGCTTCTCGATTCCATCCTTGGCCGTCCCGGACGCCTTGTCGACCTTGCCCTCGCGCTTCAGGGCACCGTCTCCCGTCAGGTCGCCGGCGGCCTCCTTGATGCGCCCCTTTGCGTCCTCCTTGTTGCGAACCTCGTCGCTCATCTGAATCCCTTCCCTGATGACTTTCCATACCGGTCGGGATTCAGCTACCCGGATCCGGCGGGCCCATGCGAATCGATGTCAAGTACGGCCGCCCCACGCAGTCGCCCGGAACGGATGTCGTCGAGGGCACGGGCGGCCTCGGACAAGGGGTAGACCTCGACCTCGGTGCGAACCGGGACCTGAGGTGCCAGCTCCATGAACTCCTCGCCGTCGCGCCGGGTCAGGTTCGCGACCGAGCCCAGCACCCGCTCCCCCCAAAGGCTCGCGTAGGGGAAAGCGGGGATGTCGCTCATATGGATGCCGGCGCTGATGATCCGCGCCCCCTTGGCGCTGGCGCGCAGCGCCGCCACCATCAGGGCGCCGACCGGGGCGAAGACGATCGCTCCGTCGAGCTCCTCCGGCGCCGGCCCATCGGAGGAGCCCGCCCACTCGGCCCCGAGCCCGAGCGCGAATGCCTGGGTCTCCTCGTCGCCCTCGCGGGTGAAGGCGAACACGCGCCGCCCCTGGGCGACGGCGACCTGGCAGAGGATGTGGGCGGAGGCCCCGAAGCCGTAGAAGCCGATTCGCTCGGCCTCGCCGACCAGGCGTAGCGCCCGGTAGCCGATCAGCCCCGCGCATAGCAGGGGCGCCGCCTGCTCGTCCGGATACCCCTCCGGGATCGGGAAGCAGAAGCGCTCGTCGGCGACAGCGAGCTCGGCGTAGCCGCCGTCGATGTCGTAGCCCGTGAACCGTGCCCGGTCGCAGAGGTTCTCCCGCCCTGAGAGGCAGTAGCGACACTCGCCGCAGGTCCAGCCGAGCCAGGGGACACCGACCCGCTCGCCGGGGGCGAAGCGCTCCGCCCCAGCTCCGGCCGCGGCGACGGTGCCGACGATCTGGTGGCCGGGGACGAGCGGCAGCTTCGACTCGGTCAGCTCGCCGTCGACGATGTGAAGGTCGGTGCGGCAGACGCCGCAGGCATGGACGGAGATCAGCAGCTGACCGGGGCCGGGCGAGGGGTCGGGCAGCTCGAGCGGTCTCAGGGCCTCGCGCTGGCGTTGGAGAACCATCGCGCGCATCGGGCTAGTAGCTCTCGATGACTTCGTAGAGAGTCGTCCGCTGCGCCGGTTCGCGCCCCGCCGCCCGCGCCGCCTCGATCAGCTGGCTGGGCTCCAGGCGCACCCCATGCTGGGAGCCGGCCATGCGCGAGATGTTCTCCTCCATCAGCGTCCCGCCGAGGTCGTTGACGCCCCAGCGCAGCGCCTCCGTCGCCCCCTCCAAGCCCATCTTCACCCAGCTCGCCTGCAGGTTTGTGACCGTCTTGCCGAGCGCCAGCCGGAAGGCGGCGGTGTGCTTGAGGTTCTCCGCCATCGAGATCTCCTCGATCCCGTGGGTGCGGCCGAGCATCGTGTTGAAGGGGATGAAGCTGAGCGGGACGAACTCGGTGATGCCGCCGGTGCGCTCCTGCAGGGCGCGGATCACCCGCATGTGGCGGGCCAGCTCGCGCGGCTCCTCGATGTGGCCGAACATCACCGTCGAGGTCGAGCGCAGGCCGGCCCGGTGGGAGGCTTCGATGATCGCCACCCAGCGCTCGGCCGGGAGCTTGTTGGGTGAGATCCGCTGGCGGACGCCGTCGTCGAGGACCTCGGCGGCGGTTCCAGGCGTCGAGCCCAGCCCGCACTCGAGCAGGTACTCGAAGACATCGCGGGGCTGCTTGCCCGAGCGCTCGCACATGTAGTCGACCTCCATCGGTGAGTAGGCGTGCAGGTGCAGCTGCGGCGCGGTCTCCTTGGCTAGGCCCAGCCACTTGCCGTACTCCTCGAGGGTCAGGTCGGGATGGATTCCTCCCTGCATGCAGAGCTCGGTGGCGCCGAACTCGACCGCCTCGGCGATCCGCGCGGCGAAGTCGGACTCGGAGACTTCGTAGGCGTCGGGCGAGCGGCGGCCCTGGCCGAAGCCGCAGAAGGCGCAGCCGACGATGCAGATGTTGGTGAAGTTGATGTTGCGGTTGACGACGAAGGTGACTCTGTCCCCGACGAGCTCGGCTCGCAGCTCATCGGCGGCGAGGCGCATCTCCTCGATCGCCTCCGGCCGCGTCTCTGCGAACAGCGCCGTGAGCTCGTCCTCGCTCAGCTCCTGGCCCTCGCGCCCCTTGGCGATCGCCTTCTCGCTCAGCCCGGCTTCGATCCTCTCCTCGCTGCGGCGCCCGGATCCCCGCCTCGGGATGAAGCTCCAGTACTTGAGCTTGATCACGTCGAGGACGCCCTGCTCCATCCACTCCGGGTCCATGTATTGGGGGTAGACGCAGAGGCGCTCGGTCAGGGCAAATCCCCTGGGCGCCAGCTCCTTGCGGACCTGGTGGGGGCTCGGGAAGGGCTCCTCGGGAGAGATGTGATCGCCGTTGGCCGAGAGCCCACCCAGATCGGTCGCCCCCGCCTCGACCAGCTCGGGCCACCAATCCGACAGATTCGGCGGCGCCTGAACTCCGACATCAGGCATCAGCCGCTTGCACTCGGCGATCAACCGCTTGATGTCCTCGAGCGAGACCGGGCTGGCCCACTCCGGCATCGGCAGCTCGGCGGCGATTCTCTCCTCACCGCTCCAGCGTGCCTTCGAAGCCTGATCGGCGATCTCCGCCACCTCGGCGCCGTAGTAGCGCGGGTGCGGGACGAAGTTCTGCAGGATCACCTCCTGCAGGTGACCGTGGCGCTCGTGCACGCTCGCCAGCGCTTCGAGGGATTCGACCCGCTCGGCCTCGGTCTCGCCGATCCCGACCAGGATGCCGCTGGTGAAGGGGATCTTCAGCTCCCCCGCCGCCTCGACCATCGCCAGCCGCCGCGCCGGGTGCTTGGTCGGGGAGCCGGCGTGGACGGTCTGCATCAGCCGCTCGGAGACGGACTCCAGCATCAGGCCCTGGGAGGCCGTGACTTCGCGCAGCCGGGCGAGCTCGACCGGCTCGAGGACGCCGATGTTGGTGTGGGGGAGCATCCCGCGCTCCAGGGCGCGTTCGCAGGACCAGACGACGTAGGAAGTGAAGTCCCCGTGGCCCCACTCGGCCAGCCGCGCCGCCACCTCGGGATTGACCTCCGGCTGCTCCCCGGTGAGGACGAGCAGCTCCTTGGTGTTGCGTTTGAGCGCCTCGTCCAACCGCCGTTCAACCTCATCGGGCGGGTGGATATGGGCGCGGTGGGTGGCGAAGGCGCAGTACTTGCAGTAGCACTGGCAGGTGCGCGAGAGCGAGAGCGTGAAGTTCCGCGAGAAGGTGACCCGGCGCACCCGCCGGAAACTACCGCACGCGCCGGGTCGGCCCGGCGCGTGCGCTCAGCTTGCGAGGAGCTTTCTCAGGAACTCGGAGAGGCGGCGGGTTTGACCCGCTGCGGCGGCTCGCTCGGAGCCGGACCGCCGGCCTCCAGCACGAACCTGAAGACGAGGACAGCCAGCAGCGCGCCGACGATCGGTCCGGCCAGATACGGCCAAACGCCTCCCCACTCGTTGCCGACGAGGGCGGCGCCGAACCAGCGGGCCGGGTTGTAACAGGCGCCGGTCAACGGTCCGCCGACCATGACGAGGAAGACGAAGGTGGTCCCGATCGCCAGCGGCCCCCAGTCCTTGAGGGTCTTTTTCGAGAAGACAACCGAGCAGATCACAAGCACGAGGCAGAAGGTTCCGATGCCCTCGACCACCGCCCCGGCGAAATTGCCGCTGAGCAGGCCGCTGACTTGACCGGCGCCGTAGTGAGTGGCGCGACCCTCGTCCAGCAGCAGCCCCTTGGTCAGGAGCGCGCCGAGGACGGCGCCGGAGAGCTGGGCGAGGATGTAGATCACGGCGTCGAGCGGGCTGATCCGTTTGATCGTCGCGGCGGCGAGGGTCACGGCCGGGTTGAAGTGGCCGCCGCTGACGG
>DATAIY010000471.1:0-3826 GCA_036262475.1 Solirubrobacterales bacterium | reverse complement strand
AGGCAGTTGTGCTCGTAGGGCTCCTCGAAGTAGATCTCGCCGCCGACCGTCGCGACGCCGATCGAGTTGCCGTAGTGGCCGATTCCGCGCACCGCGCCGTCGAGGAGGTGGCGGGAGCGAACCGAGTCGAGCTCGCCGAAGCGCAGCGAGTCGAGGATCGCGATCGGCCGCGCCCCGATCGCGAAGACGTCGCGGAGGATGCCGCCGACGCCGGTCGCCGCTCCCTGGAAGGGCTCGACCGCGCTCGGGTGGTTGTGGGACTCGACCTTGAAGGCGACGGCGTAGCCGTTGCCGACGTCGATGGCGCCGGCGTTCTCGCCCGGCCCCATCACCACCCGCTCGCCCTCGGACGGCAGCCGCCGCAGCAGCTTGCGCGAGTGCTTGTAGGCGCAGTGCTCGGACCAGAGCAGGCTGAACATCGCCAGCTCGACGTCGTTGGGCTCGCGCCCGAGCTTCTCGACGATCAGCTCGTACTCGTGGTCGGTGAGACCGAGCTCGCGGTATTTCGGCGTCTCCACCGTCACGCCGCGAACCCTCTCATCGCCTCGAAGACCCGCAGTCCGTCCGTCGATCCCGTCAGCGGATCGACCGCGTGCTCGGGATGCGGCATCAGGCCGAGCACGTTGCCGGCCTCGTTCCTGACCCCGGCGATGTCGCGCACCGACCCGTTCGGGTTCTGCCCCGGCGCGTAGCGGTAGGCGACCTGCCCCTTCGCCTCGATCCGGTCGAGCATCTCCTCCGGCGCGTAGTACCGCCCTTCCCCGTGCTTCGCCGGAATCGAGAGCGTCTCCCCACCCTCGATGATCAGGTCGAGCTGGCGGCAGACGAAGCGGAGGTTCTCGTTCAGCAGCAGCGCTCCCGGCAGCAACCCGGCCTCGCACAGCACCTGGAAGCCGTTGCAGATGCCGAGCACCGGGCCACCGGCCGCGGCCAGCTCGGCGACCGCCTCCATCGCCGGCGAGAAGCGGGCGATCGCGCCGGCCCGCAGGTAGTCGCCGTAGGAGAAGCCGCCGGGGACGACGACGCCGTCGACGCCGCCGAGGTCGCGGCTCCCGTGCCAGATCAGCCGCGCCTCGCCGCTCAGCGAGCAGGCGTGCAGGGCGTCGCGCTCGTCACAGGATCCGGGGAACTGGAGGACTCCCCAGATCACAGGGTCTGGATCTCGTAGTCCTCGATCAGCGGGTTGGCGAGGAGCTTCTCGCAGAGCTCCCCCAGCAGCGCCGGGTCCTTGGCCTCGAGCTCGACCATGCGACCGACCCGGACGTGCTCGACGCCCTCGAATCCCAGCGCCGGCAGCGCCCGCTCGACCGCCTTGCCCTGGGGGTCGAGGATTCCCTCCTTGGGCCGGATCAGGACCCGCGCCTTCAGAACGAGGTCTCCGTGATCCGCTCGAAGGCCTCGACGTATTTGCCCCGCGTCTGCTCGATCACGTCGGGCGGCAGCTCCGGCGCCGGCGGCGTGTGGTCCCAGCCCTGCTCGTCGGCCCAGTCGCGGACGAACTGCTTGTCGAAGGAGGGCGGGGTGGCGCCCGGCTGGTAGCGATCGGCGGGCCAGAAGCGCGAGGAGTCGGGGGTCAGCACCTCGTCGCCGAGGACGATCTCGGCGCCGGCATGGCGGCCGAACTCGAACTTGGTGTCGGCGAGGATGATCCCGCGTTCGGCGGCGTGCTCGGCGCCGCGGCTGTAGACCTCGATCGAGGCCCGCCGCAGCTCCTCCATCAGGGCCCGGTCGCCGACGATCTCCGCCGCGCGCTCGAAGTCGACGTTCTCGTCGTGGTCGCCGATCTCGGCCTTGGTCGCCGGCGTGAAGATCGGCTCCGGCAGCTTGTCGGACTCGAGCAGCCCGGACGGCAGCTCGATCCCGCAGACCGCTCCCGACTCGCGGTATTCCTTCCAGCCCGAGCCCGAGAGGTAGCCGCGGACCACGCACTCGACTGGGTACATCTGCAGCCGCCGCACCCGCATCGCCCGTTCGGCGAGCTCCTCCGGCACGTCCTCGGAGAGGAAGTGGTTGGGGACGATGCCCGCGGTCAGCCCGAACCAGAAGACCGACATCCGGTTCAGCACCTTGCCCTTGTCGGCGACCGGCGTCGGCATCACCACGTCGTAGATCGAGATCCGGTCCGAGGCGACCATCAGCAGATCCTGGTCCCACTCGTAGATCTCGCGCACCTTTCCCGAGGAGTGGAGCTTGAGATCCGTGAGGGCCGCCATTAAGTCGATGCTAACCATCGCGGAAGCGGACCACCCCTCCGCCAAACCCTGCGATCCTTGTGGCGGTGTCGCTTCCCCCCGAACCGCGCAGCAACTCGCTGGTGCAGACGCTGCGCTGGACCTTCCGGCCGCTGCCGTTCATGCAGGAGTGCCGCGAGAAGTTCGGGGACTCGTTCAGCCTCAAATTCCTCGGCTTCGAGCGGCCGATGGTGCTGATCTCCGATCCGGCGGCGATCAAGGCTCTCTATATGGAGCGCGAGAACGGGCTGCCGCCCGGCCGCAACATCGTCCTCGAACCGATCCTCGGCTCGCGCTCGGTCCTGCTGCTGGAAGGCGCCGAGCACCTCGCCCGCCGCAAGCTGATGCTGCCGCCCTTCCACGGCGAGCGGATGCGCTCCTACGAATCGGTCGTCGCGGAGATCGTCGGCACCGAGATCGACTCCTGGACCCTGGACCGCGAGTTCCCGATCCACTCGCGGATGCAGGCGGTGACCCTGGAGGTGATCCTGCGAGCCGTCTTCGGCGTCTCCGAGGGCCCCCGCTTGGAGCGCCTGCGCGGGATGCTCGCCACGGTGCTGACGGAAACCGCGTCGCCGCGGGCGCAGCTGATCGGCCTCGCGACCCGGCGCTTCGGCGGCCGCGGCCCCTGGGCCAAGTTCGAAGGACAGCTGAAGGCGGTCGACGAGCTGCTCTACGCCGAGATCGCTGAGCATCGCTCCAAGCCGGATCTCTCGCGTCGCGACGACATCCTCTCGGTGCTGATGCTGTCCGAATTCGAGGACGGCGGACAGATGGACGACACCGAGCTGCGCGACCAGCTGATGACGCTGCTGCTCGCCGGCCACGAGACGACCGCGACGGCACTGGCCTGGACCTTCGACCTACTGCTTCGCCACGAGACCGCGCTGCAGCGCCTGCGCGACTCGCTCGAGGCGGGGGAGGACGACTACCTGCGGGCGACGATCTCCGAGTCGCTGCGCCTGCGCCCGGTGATCCCGCTCGCCGGCCGCCGTCTCGCCAAGGAACTCTCGGTCGATGGCCTGACGCTGCCGCCGGGCACCGACGTGTCGCCGGCGATCTGGCTCACCCACACCCGCGCCGACCTCTATCCCGAGCCCTTCTCCTTCAGGCCGGAGCGCTTCCTCGAGGGCAGCCCCGACACCTACGGCTGGATCCCCTTCGGCGGCGGCATCCGCCGCTGCCTCGGCGCCACCTTCGCCGAGTTCGAGATGCGGATCGTCCTGCGCGAGGTGCTGACCCGCTGCGACCTGCACAAGGCCGATCCGGCGCCGGAGAAGACCGGTCGCCGCAACATCACCCTCTCGCCCCGCGACGGCACCCCCGTCGTCATCACCGCCCGCCGCCCGGCTCGCGAGCCGGAGCCGGCCGCCGCCTGACGTCGCCGGCGGCTAGTTCTTGTGCTTGAACGTCAGCAGGTAGAGCGTGCAGCCGTCGAACTGCGCGTCGAGCTCGGTCGTCGATGGATCTTCATAGTCGAAGATCATGTCGAGTGAGCCCCTAACGGTCTTGTTGGCGGGCTTTAATTTTGAACTTGGCCGGGATTTCCGCCACCCCGTGGTAGGCCGTCTTGTCGACCTTGCCGACGATCCAGA
>DATAIY010000470.1:0-5821 GCA_036262475.1 Solirubrobacterales bacterium | reverse complement strand
GCCTCAGCGTCCGGCGACCCCCCCTGTAGCTCCTCGCGAGCCCCGGCCCGACCAGCTGCCAGGAGTCGTTCTCCAGGGGCCAGTCCGCGATCCGGTCGCATCCTTCCGCGATCGCCGCCATGGCCTGCTCTACTTGCGCGGCCGGATCGGAACCCGCCGCCCCGCTCGCCTCGTCGCGCTCTCGTTCGAGCGTTCGCGTCCAGGGCCCGGCGGCGCCGCCGGGTAAGTCCGCCTGGAAATGGCTCTGCAGGCCCAGGAGGGTTTCCAGCTTCACCTCCGCGTCGCGGCTTCTCGAGAGCAGGCGCCCGGCGTCGCGGTAGCGCTGGTTTTCCGCCCGGAACAGGTCGCCGTCGAGGTCTTCGCAAACCAGCCGCAGAACCGCCCGCAGCTTCTTCAGGTCTTTGCGGGCGCCATGGATCGAAGCGGCGAAGTCGGCGTCGGCGTTTCGCAACGTCTCGATCGCGTTCTCGGCCCGGCCGCGCGCGATTCGGCGGACGCCGGCCTGGGCGCCCTCCTTCCGCTTCAGCCGGAAGGACCTAGAGTTGTGGTCGGAGGAGGACATGGCTACATGTTCCCGCCTCGCCGCAGGCCAGGCATCGGGGGGCCGTCGACGGCGAGCCTGCGGTTGGAGTATCGCGGGTCGCCGGTGATCTCCCCACCGAACCACGGGGGTGGCTCGAAGTCCCGGCTCTGCTCCTGCGAGTCGAACTCGACCTCGGCGACCAGGAGACCGTCCAGTCCGCCTTCGTAGGCGTCGACCTCGGCTTCGAGGCCGCCCTCGAGCGGAACCCGGTATCGAGTCTTCCTCAGGCGCCGGGCCTCGGTCAGCGGCCAGAGGGCCTGGAACTGAGCTTCATCCAGGCCGATCTCGACCTCCTCCCGCACCGCGCCCTCGCCCCGCTTGACCGTGAGCAGGCGACGGTCGTCGGCGCTTCGCAGGCGCACCTGCTCCGCCTCGCCGAGCGCCAGGTAGCCCTGTTCGATTCGTTCGGCGGTACGGCCCGCGAGCCAGTCCGGGCGCTCGGCGGGGAGGAACTTGCGCTCGATCTCCAATCCCACAGCTCACCAGGCGTGCAGTGCGCGCATCCGCGAGGTCTTCTTGAACTGATGGCCCTCCATCCTCGAGAGCATGTCGCTGAGGAGGTCGACCGCGTCGACGACGAAGGGCCCCTTGTTCAGCATCACGCACTCGGCGCGCTCGGCCATCGCTGCATCGGTGATCTCGGCCCGCGCCCCAACGCCCTTGTGGACGAGACGATCGAGAACCTGAGTAGCCCAGATCACCGGGACGTGGGCCGCCTCGCAAAGCCACAGGATCTCCTCTTGGAGCTCGGCCAGCCGTCGGTAGCCGACTTCGACTGCGAGGTCGCCGCGGGCGATCATCACCGCAAGAGGCTGAGTTCCGGCGGCCTGCACGATCAGCTCGGGCAGGTTGCAAATCGCAAGCCGGGTCTCGATCTTGGCAACAAGCGTGATCGCCTCCGGTTTCTCGAGGCGCTCAGCCAGCTCGTCCTGGAGTAGCGCGATGTCGCCTGGGCGCTGCACGAATGAGTAGCCGACCGCGTCCGCTAGCTCGGCGATCGTGTCAAGGTCCTCGAGGTCCTTCGCGGTGAGCGGTGTCACGCCCAGCTCGGTGTCGGGAAAGTTGATCCCCTTCTTTGGGCGCAGCCGGGATCCCTTGGGGCGGGTGTCGGTGACCCGGAGGAGGGCTCCCTGCCCGCGCTTCTCCTCGACAACCATGCCGAGTCTCCCCTCATCCACCCAAACCGAGTGTCCCGGCTTGAGACGCTCGAAGACCCCCGGCAGCGAGCACTGAAACGCCACCGGGAACTCACCGGGCGATGGCGGCGCGGTGGGCATCATCAGCGCTCGATCACCTGGTTGCAGGCGGACCAGTCCCGGCGCCACCACGTTGCTGGTGCGGGCGCGCGGACCAGTTAGGTCCATGCAGATCCGACAGGAACGCCCGAGCTCCGCCTCTGCGCGGCGAACGTGCGTGACCATCGATCTCCAGGCCTGCGCCTCATCGTGGGCGCAGTTGATTCGGACGAGGTCGGTCCCGCTCTTCAGCAGGCGGCGAACAAGCTCGTAGTCGGTGGCCGCCTCGGCGGGGAGGGTCACCATGATGCGAACCCCACGTTGGGGAGGGGTGGGGCCAAGAGCCGCCTCGGTGTTCTCGCCCAGATGAGCGTGCCCCTTGAAGAAATCGGCGGGTGTCGGCTCGCTCTGGGGCTCGGGCGAGGCCGGATCGAACCTGGCCAGGGCGCTGATCACTGCGTCGAGGTTCTCCAATACGCGCGCCTCGCAGCGACCCAGCGAGGAGAGTCCCCAGGGCATGAGCTCGAGCTGAAGCTGCCGGAGCTCGTGGCGTCGCAAGGCTATGTAGTGGGCCAGGTTGCGGGCACTCGGCAGGTACTCGGCCCGCTTGATCCGGGGTCGCCAACGCTCAAACAGCTCCTCTCCTTCTTCGAGCACGTCAGCCCGCAACCGCTCCAGAGTGCCGCGAAGCTGCTCTGAGCTTCGCGGCTTGATTGCTGTGGCGCTTGTCTTCATCGATAGCTGGCCCTGGCGCTTTCCCGGCTTGCGCAACGACCCCGGGGCAGGGGGTCCGGGGTCGTTGCAGGGAGGGGCGCCTCACGCACCATGCGAGGAGCTACCTCGCTTTCGGAAGCGGCTCATCCAACCGCTTCCGACACCGCGATCCTCACCGGGATGGCTGCGCATGGAGTTAAGGAATTGCAAACGGCCGCAAGTGCTCCTTCGCGGCGACTGCCTGAGAGCTAGCGGATTCGGATCCGAGCGAATCCCGCCGTCGACGACGCCGCGACCGGCGCCCGACCTCGGCATAGTCGCGTGCGACACGCGGCTTTCACAGCGAGTACCAAGCAGCCGGCGATCTGGGCAAAGCCGATGGGCGCACTGTCAAACTAATCGCTGGCGATCATCGGCGCTCGAGAAGGCTGAGGCCAAGCGGGGAGAGGACGTCCTCGAACTGGACAACTCGACCGAGCTCTGTGTCCTCGCCCGCGAGCAACTCGCGCCACTCACCGCGCCCGCCCTCGGGCAGGACCAGCGATCCCACCGTCATGGGGCCGACTGGCACCACCACCAGGACCTCCTCCTCGCCTCGCAAGAAGGCGCAAACGCTCGGGCCCGCCGGGACTGAGATGTAGGCGCCTGCGAAAGCCTCCGGCCGGCGTGCGCGAAGCCCGAGCGCGGCCAAGATCACGTGCAGGCGCGCGGTCTCATTGTCCGGCTGGCCGGTTAGCCGCAGTGCCGCCAGCGCGGCGCGCCCGCGCCCGCTGTCCCACGGCCGCCGGTTGTCGGGATCGACCAGGGACAGGAGCTCCAGCTCCTCGCCCTGGTAGAGGTCCGGCACCCCGGGGCTGGTGAGCTTCAGCAGGAGCTGCCCGATCGCGGCGCGGCGACCGATCTCCGCTACCTCCGCGGCGAAGGGCTCAAAATCGTCGAGGAAGTCCCGATGCCGGAGCAGTCCGTCGCAGAAGCGTTCCACGCGCGCCTCCCAGTCCCAGTGGGGTTGCACCCAGCTCGAGTTCACCTTCGCCTCGCGCAATGCCTTGCGGGCATAACCATGCAGCCGTTCGGCGTCGATCGGCCAGACGCCGACGAGCGTCTGGTAGAGCAGGTATTCCTCGTTCGGGTCGGGCGCGCCACCCTCGCGAAGCGGGGCGTTCAGCTTGCGCCACCGCAGCACGCGCTCACGCCACTTCCCCGGCATCCCTGCCAGTGCCCCGATCCGGGCCCGCACGTCGGCGCTTCGCTTGGTGTCGTGGGTCGAGGTGGTCAGAAGGCCCCGCGGGAAGCGCCAGGCTCGCTCGGCATTGCGGGCGTGAAATCGCTCGACGCTGATTCCGAAGCGGCCCGGGTCGCCACCCACCTCGTTCAGGGCCAGGAGGCGGTTGTAGCGGTAGAATGCCGTGTCCTCGACGCCCTTGGCGGCCACCGCCGGGGAGGTCTGCTGGAAGCGCACAACGAACTCTGCCGGCGCCGGCGCCTCGAGCAGGAGCGCTCGCCCCAGCGCGGGCACCATCGCCGCCCGGTCGATCGCCGCCCGGTCGGCGTCGGCCACCTCCTGGCGCGCGGGGTCGACGTAGGTCCGGTAGACGGGCAGCCTCGCCAGCGCTGCCTCGATCCCGGGCAACCCGGCGAGCCGGCGCAACCGCTCTAACTCCGGCCGGAAGGTCGTCCGCACCTGCTCGAGCCGGGCCTCCAGTGCCACCTGCCAGAACTCGCGGCGCTCGCCGGTGAGCTCAGCGTAGAGGTCGGTGAGGGCTTTCTCGCCGGCTTGGTCCACGAACAGCGCCGTGACGTCGTTCAGGAACTCATAGCCGACCGTTCCCTCCACGGGCCAGTCGCGCAGCTCCTCGTCCGGTTGCAGGATCTTCTCCACCCAGACGTGCCGCACGCCCTCCTCGCGCAACCGGCGGAGATATTCGGCCGGGTTCGCGAGGCCGTCGGGGTGGTCCACGCGCAGGCCGTCGACGAGGCCTTCACGGACCAGTTCGAGCGGCTTCGCGTGGGTGGTGGCGAAGACCTCCGGGTCCTCCTGGCGCACCCCGACTAAGTCATCGATGTCGAAGAAGCGCCGGTGGCGACCGGTCGCCGGGTCGATGTCGAAGAAGCGGGGGCGAAGCTCCTCGTCGACCCAGAACGGGTTCTCGTCCGAGGCCGCCATGTGGTTTGGGACTAGGTCCAGGATCACCCCCAGCCCGGCGCGGGCGAGCTCCCGGAAAGCATCCTCGCCGCCGAGCCGCGTGGAGATCCGGCGTGGATCGACGACGTCGTAGCCGTGGGCCGAGGAGGCGCGCGCCTGAAGCGACGGCGAAAGGTAGAGGTGGCTGACCCCCAACTCCCGCAGGTACGGCACGAGCGTCCCAGCCTCGCGAAAGCCAAAGTCCTCGGTGAGCTGGAGCCGGTAGGTGGCGAGCAGCGGCCCCGTCAAGGTCCGCCGCTCCGCCTCAGCACCGTCACCGAGCGGCTCGGCGCAACCAGCTCGCCGCGGGCGACGAGCTGGAGGGTGCCCGCCTCGCGCTCCGGCTCGGCGGTGGACAGCTCCAGCTCCCAGCGAGCACCGAAGCGGCGCGCTGGGAGCCGGAAGGTCTCGTCGTCGGCCGCAGCGTTGAAGAGCAGCAGGAAGGAGTCGTCGGCGATCTCTTCGCCGCGGGGGCCGCGGTTGGGGAGCTCGCGCCCGTTCAGGAAAAGGCCGACCGAACGCAGTTCCTCGCGTCCCCAGTCGCGCTTCGTCATCTTGAGCCCGTCGAGGCGAAACCACCATGCGTCGGGAAGCCCCGATACGCCCACGTCCCCCGCGAAGAAGCGCCCGCGACGGAAGACCGGGTGGCGGCGGCGCAGGGTGATCAGCCGGCTCGTGAAGGCGAGCAGGTCCTCGGCGTCGGGGTCCAACTCCCAGTCGTACCAGGAGATCTCGTTGTCCTGGCACCAGGCGTTGTTGTTGCCTCCCTGGGCGCGGCCGACCTCGTCACCCCCGAGCAGCATCGGGACGCCGAGCGAGAGGAACAGGGTGGCTAGGAAGTTGCGCCTCTGACGTCCGCGGAGCGTCGCCACGTCCGGGTCGTCGGTCTGACCTTCGACGCCGCAGTTCCAGCTGCGATTGTCGTCGCTGCCATCGACGCCGCCCTCGAGGTTGGCTTCGTTGTGTTTGTGCTCGTAGCTCACGAGGTCAGTGAGCGTGAAGCCGTCGTGGCAAGTGACGAAGTTGATCGAGGCGTAGGGTTGCCGCCCGTCGTCGGAGTAGAGGTCGCTTGAGCCGGTGAGGCGCCGGGCGAACTCGCTGACCGGC
>DATAIY010000469.1:0-18804 GCA_036262475.1 Solirubrobacterales bacterium | reverse complement strand
GGGCGGGCCTTGCGTTGGCGGCTGTGTTTTGCCTCTGCTCGCTCGTCTTCACGCTCGAGATCGACCGGCTGCCGCGCCTGCAACGGGAGGACCTCCGCAACGCCGCGGCCGAAGTCGGCCCACTCGGGCCGCGCACCGCCGTGGTGACGATCCGCTATGCCGGCAACCAGCCGCTGCGCTACTACCTCGGGGCGCGGTTCGCCGAAGGGGCGCTGCCGCCGCTGCGCGAGATCGACCTGGTCGGCTCCAAGCAGGCCGCCGATAGCAATGCCCGCCGGCTTCTGCCGCCAGCCTTCCACCGGGTCGAATCGAAGCCGGTCTCCTACAACTTCACCCTGACCCGGTTCCGCTCCCGCCGCCCTGTCCGGGTTCCGCTGCGCGTCCTCGGGCGCGGTGCGCTTGTCGGCGGTGGGCAGCGCGCCTCGGTGCTGATCTCGCCTTCGGCTTCGGCCGGAACGGCTGCAGCGCGTTGATGCTGGAGTAGCCGACGAGGTAGATACGGCGACCGTCGGATACCACCGGCGTGTAGGTGCCGGTCTTGTAGTGGAAGACCCTGCGGCCGGTCCTCATGTTGTAGCCGTTGGTCGAGCCGTGGGTGAACTCGGCCACGTAGACGATGTTGCCGATCGCCGAGAGCGAGCCGACAACCTGGCCACCGGCCGAATGCGCCCAGCGGGTTTCGCCGTTCTTCGCGTTGAGCGCGTAGATGTTGCCGTCAAAGGAGCCAACGTAGACGGTCGGCGGGGTGGTCGGGGTGCTGGCCACGGTCGGGCCGGAGTAGACGTAACCGCCGGTCGAGTGGGTCCAGGCAAGCGTCCCGTCGTTGAGGTCGTAGCTGTAGACGCGACCGTCGTTGTTGCCCGCGTAGACGCGCCCGAAGGCCACGGCCGGCGTCGAGTAGAACTGGCCGGGGGCCGCGAGGCCGGGCCCGAGCGAGCCGCTCTGCCAGATCAGCTTGCCGCTGGATGCCTTGACGGCGTTCATGTAGCCGCCGTAGTCGCCGACGTAGAGGACGCCGTGGCGGTAGGCGGGGGCAGACTTGACCGGTCCGCCCAGGGACGTCACCCAGCGCAGGTTGCCGTTGCGGGTGCTGAGCGCGAACAGCTGCCCGGTTTCGCAACCGAAGTAGAGGGTGTTGCCCAGAACCAGCGGCGAGGACTCGGCGCGCCCGGGCAGCTTCCGTTTCCAGAGGATCCTGCCGGTCTTGGCGTCGAGCTTGAGGACGTGGCCGGGGACGAGGTTGACGATGTAGAGACGGCCCTTGGAATAGGTGGGAGAGGACGCGTTGAGTCGCCCGATCTGGCGTTCCCAGAGGACCTTGCCGGTGTTCGCGTCGAGCGCGAACGCGATTCCGCTGTTGTTGACGGCGTAGAGCTTGCCGCGAGCGTAGACGGGCGGGAACTCGAGCAGCGGCCGCTCCGTGTAGTGCCAGATCAGGCGAAACGGCGGCTTGACCCCCTTCGCCGGGAGGTAGCGCGTTCGCGCCCGGTTGAGCCCGAACATCGGCCAGTTGACCGTCCGCGCCTTCGGCTTCTGCGGCTTTTCCGGCTTGAACGGAACGGCGGCGTTGTGGACGTCGGGTGGGCGCTTCAGCAACTCGTAGGCGACGACGATCCCGGCGAGCGCCAGGACCGTCGCGGCGATCAGCCCGATCGCCCAGCGCCGGTGCTCGCGCCAGAGCCGCTTCGGGTGCGCCAACAGCCGCACGGCGTCGCGCAGCGGGCGGGCCTTGGGCCCGCCCTCAGCCATTCGCCGCGGCGCGCCGCTCGGACTCGGCAGAGATGCCCTTGATCAGCGCCTTGATCGCCAGCTTGACGACGCCGACGACCGCGGTCCCGACGTAGGGCAGGGTCGACGTCGTGCGGACCGCGTAGACGAGCTTGGTACCGCTTCCCTCCGGGCTCAGCAGCACGGTGGCGACGTGATCGCGGACGGGGGCGCCGGAGAGGAGCTTGTAGGAGAAGCGGCTCGGCGGCTGGTAGGCGATCACCTCCTCGCGCAGCGGCGGTCCGAGCAACGTCAGGACCCTGATCGCGCCGACCCCGTTCGGCGCCGGATCCCCCTCCCGCTCCAGCACCGACCTGCGCATCGGCGTGATCGCGGCATAGAGGTGATGTTCGGTGAGGACGTCGAAGACCGTCTGCGGCGGCGCCGCCACGTCGCGCTCGAAGGTGAAGCTGGCCATCGGGAAAGGCTACGTCAACGCCCAGCGCTGCGAATCGGTGCCGTCGATCGTGACGACCTCACCGGCGATCGCCATGTGGTCGAGGACCGAGAGGACGATCTGCAGCACCCAGGCGCTGGCCGGCCCGTCGAGGTTCTCCGGCCCGAGGAACTCGGCGACGATCGCGAAGGCGGTCCGCTCCCCTTCGCCGAGCGAGTCGCGGACTTTGCCGTGCAGCTCCTCGACCTGGCGTCGTGCCTCAGCGATCTTGTTCTCGGGGTCGCGGAAGGGGCGGCCGTGGCCGGGCAGGCAGAGGTCGACCTCGAGCGGCTCGACCTCGGTCAGGCTGGAGAGGAATTCGCCGACCGGGTCCGGGGTGTGTCCGTAGTCGAAGAAGAGGACCGTCCTGCCCAGCAGGTGGTCGCCGGAGATCATCAGCTTGCGCTCGGGCTGGTGCAGGACGACGTGAGAGGGGGCGTGGCCCGGGGTCTCGTGAACCTGCCAGGTGCCGTGGTCGGTCTCCACCTCGACCCCGGGGAGGAGATCGCGGTCGGGGACGCGGAGTGGGTCGATGCCCGTCTCCTCATCGCCACTGCGGGACTGGCGGTAGCGCTCCAGCGCCGCCGCCGGGACGCCGCTCTGGCGGGCGACCTCGATCCGCTGCTCGGGGTCGTCGGCGAGCAGCCTGACGTGCTCCCAGGCGGGGTGCATCCAGAGCTCGCAGCCGGCCGCGTCGACGATCGGGGCGGCGAGGCCGTAGTGGTCGCTGTGGGAGTGGGTGCAGACGAGCAGCCGGATGTCCTCGACGCCGAAACCGGCCTGGGCCAGCGCCAGGTCGAGCTGGCGCAACCGTCCCCTGCCGCCCATGCCGGTGTCGAAGAGGACAATCCCGTCGCCGGCCGCCAGCGCCCAGGCGTTGCCGTGCGGCACCCCCGGCCAGGGCAGTGGCAGGCGCAGGCGCCAGATCCCCGGCAGGATCCGCTCGGTCCGAGGCGTGCTGGCTCGCGAGATCGAATCCATCGGCTCCATCCTCTCAGGCTTGCTGGGGGCGCTCGAACTCCTGCATCGCTCCGGCGATGGCAAAGCACAGGCCGCCGGTCAGGGTGCTCCAGTTGGCGACACCGACGGCGAGGAGATCGCCGTCGGTGTGCACAAAGGAGGCGACGGCGGCGACCATGAAGAGAACCGAGCCGAGCTGGTTGACGGCGACGATCCGCCAGCCGAGTTCGCGCGGGCGCCAGCAGGGCAGCCAGCTGCCGCTGATCTCAACCATCGCCAGGTGGCCGGAGACGAGGAAGAGGGCGCAGCCGATCATGTCCGGGGACCAGATCAGGCGGTCCGCCCGGGCGGGGGTCAGTTCGGGGATAAACGAGTCGACCAGGTTGATCGCGAAGACCAGGGTGCCGGCGAAGAGGACGAGCGCGCTGAGCCACTCGAGGCGCCCCGGCTCCGAAGCCCACCAGCGCCAGGGCGCGGCGGCAAAGCTCCCGTCCGACCGCTCCCGGGGGCCGTTGATCACCTGCAGCAGCGCCGTGTAGGCGCCGGTGCTGAAGAAGGCGCCGCCGGCCAGAAAGACGCTGGCAGGGAGCAGCGGCGCGCCGACGTCGGCCTGCGCCAGCGCCGCCCCGATCGCGAACAGCGAGCCGCCGATGACGAAGGAGGTCGCTGAGACGGCGTTGATCCGCCGCAGCCGTCGCGCTGTGTTGGCGTCGGCCCGTGCCCGCGCCTCCGAGAGCTCCTCCCCCAGCGCTCGCAGCACCCCCCGCTTGCGCATCGCCCGCCGGTCGAGGGACGCACCACCCCCGCCGATGGGCCGATTTCGGGACGTATGGTCCCGTTTTCGGCCCATCGGCGGCGAGGTTACCTACGGAGCCACGAAGGTGGCGGGGTCGGGGCCAGTGCGGTTGCCGGCGTCGAGGCGAGCGATCGCGCCGAGGTCGTCTTCGCTGAGCTCGAAGTCGAACAGGTCGAAGTTCTCGCGGACGCGCTCCGGGGTGACCGATTTGGGAATGACGACGTTGCCGATCTGCAGGTGCCAGCGCAGGATCGTCTGGGCCGGCGTCTTCTCGTGGTGGGCGGCGATCGTCGCAATCGTCTCGTCGTCGAGCAAGGCGCCCTGGGCGAGCGGGCTCCAGGCCTCGGTGGCGATCTCGTGGTCGGCGTGCCAAGCGCGCAACTCGTCCTGCTGAAGCTCCGGGTGCAGCTCGATCTGGTTGACCGTCGGCTGCATCTCGGCCTCGCGCTCGAGCCGCTCGAGGTCCTCGACGCGGAAGTTGGAGACGCCGATCGAGCGGGACTTCCCCTCCTCGCTGATGCGTTCGAAGGCGCGCCAGGTGTCGAGGAAACGATCCTCGGTCGGGACGGGCCAGTGGATCAGGTAGAGGTCAACGTGATCCATGCCGAGGCGCTCGAGGCTCTGCTCGCAGGCGCGCAGGGTCGAGTCGAAGCCCTGCTCGGCGTTCCAGAGCTTGGTCGTGACGAAGATCTCGTCGCGGGCGAGGCCGGCGGCGGCGATCGCCGCGCCGACTCCCGCCTCGTTGCGGTAGGCGGCGGCGGTGTCGATGTGGCGGTAGCCGGTCGCGAGCGCCACCTCGACCGCGGTCTGGGTGTCCTCTGGGGGCACCTGAAAGACGCCGAAGCCGAGTTGCGGGATCTCGACGCCGTCGTGCAGGGCGACGGCGGGAATTGAAGTCGCGTTGGCCATCTACTCATCTCCGTTCCAGTTGGGTCTCGATTCGGTCGAGTACCCCTGAGAACGCCGATTATGCGCCGCCGGCGCTTGACACGCCCGCGTCAGCTGGTGGCGAGGCCGATGGCCAGCAACGGGAAGGCGATCATGACGCCGAGGTAGGCGCCCACCGCGGCACCGGCGGCGAGGCTGGTCGTGCGCGACCTGGCGCCGGAGATGACGCCGACGAAAAATACGAATCCGGCGATTCCGAGGCCGAGCCAGAAGATCGGAGGCATAACGGCGGCGACAATACCGAACCCCCGGACGGCGGGCCGGGTGCCCACCGCATCGGTTCGATTTTGGACCGTAGGGAGGAGGCATCGCGATCACTCAGCAGAGCGGACCCGCCTGCCGCTGGTACGTTTGCCAGGGTGATGACCCGGCTGCGGCGCTTGGCACCGGCGGTGGCTATGGCCGCCCTGATTCTGTTGCCTGCATCGGCGGCCGCCGCGGCTGAAAACGGCGCCGCCGCCCAGCGGCTGATCAAGGCCTACGCGCCGATCCTGATGCTGCGCGAACAGCAGAAGCCCCCGTGCGAAACCTCGGCGGAGCAGTACCAGCCAACCTCGGTCGACACCGTCCTCGGCAACCCGCGGGTGGAGCTGAGCAAGGCGGTCCCCGGCAAGGGCGAAGTGGCGCTCAAAGCGGCGCCGACGGCGGCCGACATTGCCGGCCTCGGCGACGCCTTTCACCTCGACCTCCCCGGCGACCCGCTGGGGGACACCTGCGTCTACGCGAGGGACTTCGAAGCGTTGGTGAAAGCGGGCAAGGCCCCCGCCGTCACCTACGCCCACATCGCCCACGAAGCGGGCAGTTCCGGGCTCGCGGTCCAGTACTGGTTCTTCTGGTACTTCAACCAGTTCAACGACCTCCACGAGGGCGACTGGGAGGGGATGCAGATCACCTTCGAATCCTCGCGACCGGCGCAGGCGCTGCGCGAAGGACCGAGCGAAATGATCGTCTTCCAGCACGCCGGCGGCGAGCGCGCCAACTGGGAAGACGGGAAGGTCCAGAAGGAAGGCACCCATCCCGTCGTCTACCCCGCCGCCGGGTCCCACGCGACCTTCTATGACTCCGCCGTCTACGTCCAGAACGGGCAGGGCGGCTCGGGGGTCGGCTGCGACAACACGACCGAGCCGCTGCGGCGGCTCGACGTCAAGCCGATCCTGATCCCCGACGAACCGACCACCACCGGGCGCTTCAAATGGCTCACCTACGACGGCCACTGGGGGCAGCTCGAGAAGGGGTTCAACAACGGCCCGACCGGACCGCTGACGAAGACGCAGTGGGAGGAACCGTTCACCTGGATGGAAGCGCAGCGCTCGACCAGCCCGCGGCTCCCCGGCGGCTCGGTGGTCGGGCCGCAGGTGACCCGCGCCTTCTGCGGCGCCGTCGCCAGCGTCTCCGACCTGATCAACCTCGAGGCCAAGTCCCACATCGCCGCGGTGATCACGATCGTCGGCCTGATCGCGCTCGTCATCCTCTTCGTCGGCGTCACCAAGTGGAGGCCGGTCGACCTCGAACGGCTCCGCGCCCGCCGCGCCTTCGGGCAGCTGGTCCGTGCCGCCCGCCAGCTCTACGGGCGCCACTGGCTGGTCCTGGTCCCGATCGGGTTGACGGCGATTCCAATCGTCGGCGGCGTCAACGCCCTGGCGGGGCTCCTGGCGGGACAGCGTGGGGTCGATTCCGGGCGCTCGGGGCTGCACCTGGCGATCGCCGACCTGCTCGAATACATCGGCCGCCCGATCGCCTCCGCGGTCGTCGCGGCGGTCGTGATCGTCTTCGTGCGCGCGCTCGTCGCCGGCTCGGCGATCGGCTTCGCCCGCTCCTACCGGGAGATGGCGCAGCGCTTCTGGCGCGTCGTCACCGGCCAGCTGCTGGCGACCCTCGGCGTCACCGCGATGGCGATCACGGTGATCGGGCTTCCCTTCGCGGTCTGGAAGTACGTCGGCTGGCAGTTCGTCCAGCAGGAGATCCTCTTCGAGGACAAGCCGGTGCGCGAGGCCTTCCGCGGCAGCTCCGAACTGGTCCGCGGACGCTGGTGGCACACCGTCCGCGTCGCCGGCTTCCTCTGGCTGGTCAGCGTCGTCACCGGCCCGGTCGTCGGCTTCGCCCTGATCTTCACCAACTTCTCCCTGCTCTGGATCAACATCATCGGCTCGGTCGTCTTCGCCCTGCTCGTCCCCTACGTAGCCCTCGGCCACACCCTCCTCTACTTCGACCTCGGCGCCCGAGCCGAGCAGGAACCAGCGAAGCCGCGGCGCTCCTGGCGCCTCTGGCGCTCCCGCCGGGCCCCGGCGACGGGAGCCGAAACCGCGCCCGGCGCCGCCCCGAGCGGATAGGTTGGGGGCGTGAAGCTGCTCGCCTTCAGCGACCTGCACCGCGACCTCGGACAGGGCGCGAAGCTGGTCGAGATGTCGGCTGACGCCGACGTTGTGATCGGCGCCGGCGACTTCGCCTCCGTCCACGAGGGCCTCGGGGAGACGATCGCGGCGCTGGCCGCGATCGAGACGCCGACCGTCCTTGTCCCCGGCAACAACGAGACCGTCGACGCCCTCCGTGACGCCGCCGCCAGCTGGAGCGCGGCGACGGTGCTCCACGGCGAGGGAACGACAATCGAGGGGGTCGCGTTCTTTGGCCTTGGCGCCGGGATCCCGGTGACGCCCTGGGAATGGAGCTTCGACCTCGACGACGACTCCGCGACGGCGATGCTCGAGCCCTGCCCCGACGGCGCCGTCCTCGTCCTCCACTCGCCACCGCGAGGCCACTGCGACGGCGGTCCCGACGGGACCCACTTCGGCAGCCCGGCGCTGCTGGCGGCGATCGAAGCCAAGCAGCCGCCGCTCGCCGTCTGCGGCCACATCCACGAGGCCTGGGGCTGCCAGAGCAGGATCGGCGAGACGCCACTGCGCAACCTCGGTCCCGCCGGCACCTGGATCGAGGTCTAGGCCAGCCCTGATGGAATCGAGCAGCCCCAAGCGCGCCGGGCTCGTCCTCGGCGCGCTGATCCTTGTCGCCGCGGTCGCCAACCTCAACCTGGCGGTCGCCAACGTCGCCCTGCCGGAGATCGGCAAGGACTTCGACGCCAGCCAGACGACGCTCAACCTCGTTGCCGTCGGCTACTCGCTGGGCCTCGCCACCTCGGTCCTCTACCTCGGCGCCCTCGGCGACCGCTACGGCCGCAAGATGATGCTCCTGCTTGGCATGGGGCTCTCGATCCCGGCCTCGCTGCTGGCCGGCTTCGCACCGTCGATCGGCGTCCTCTTCGTCGCCCGCCTGCTCGGGGGAGTCGCCGCCGGCATGGCCTTCCCGACCACCCTGGCGCTGATCACCGCGCTCTGGTCCGGCGCCGCCCGGACCAAATCGATCGCCCTCTGGTCGGCCCTCGGCGGCGCCATCGCCTCGCTCGGCCCGCTGCTCTCCGGTGGCCTGCTCGAGCACTTCGACTGGGGCTCCGTCTTCCTGATCACGCTGCCACTTGCCGCCCTGGCGCTGTTCCTGGCCTGGCGCTACGTGCCGGCCCACGTCAACGAGACGACCAAACCGGTCGACAACCCGGGCGGCCTGCTCTCGATCGTGATGGTGGCGACGCTGGTGATGGGGATCAGCCTGGCCCCGGCGCCGGGCAAGCTCACCCTCGCGATCGGTCTCTGCATGATCGCCGTGGCGACCGCCGCAGCCTTCGTGATCCGCCAGCGGCGCGCCCCGGAGCCGCTGTACGACCTCGCCGTCGCCCGCCGGCGCATCTTCTGGGTCGCCGCCTGCGCCGGGATCATCGTCTTCGGCTCGCTGATGGCGGCGATGTTCGTCGGCCAGCAGTTCCTCCAGAACGTGCTCGGCTACTCGACCCTGGGCTCGGGGGCGGCGATCCTCCCTGCCGCGGTGCTGATGGTGATCGTCGCGCCGCGCTCGGCGAAGCTGGTCGAGACCCGTGGCGCCCGCTTCACGCTGCTGATCGGCTACGTCTTCTGCCTGCTCGGCTTCCTGGCGATGCTGCTCTTGTGGAAGGAAGGCATTCCCTACTGGAAGGTCGCGCTCGGCTACGGCCTGGTCGGGATCGGCGTCGGCTTCGCCGGCACTCCCGCCTCGCACTCGCTGACCGGCTCGGTGCCGGTGACCCGCGCCGGCATGGCCTCCGCCACGGCCGACCTGCAGCGCGACCTCGGCGGCGCGATCATGCAGTCGATCCTCGGCGCCCTGCTGACCGCCGGCTACGCGGCGGCGACCAGCGCGGCGATCTCCAGCGCGCCGAACCAGGCGAAGATCACCGACAGCGTCGAAAACGAGCTGACAAAGTCCTTCTCCAGCGCCGCCGACACCGCCACCCAGTACCCCCGCTACACCGAACAGATCGTCGCCGCGGCAAAGACCTCGTTCCTGCAGGGAGATCAATGGGCCTACACCGCCGGCATCGTCGCCGTCCTCCTCGGAGCCATCCTCGTCTTCTTCTGCTTCCCGAAGGGGGACGAGGAGAGGCGGCTGCTGGAGCGCTACGCAACCGAGGACTCCGCCGCCGAAGCGGCCCCGGCCTAACGCCGCGGCGATAATCCGGGCGTGGCCTATCGCCTGCTCAGCGCCGCAGACGCATTCTGGCGGCCCTCGAACCAGATGTCGGTCCTCAACACCGACCTCGGCAGGCAGCTCGGGGCGAGCGCACTCGGGGCGCGGCTCTGGCGCCTGGCGCCGGGCCAGGCCTCGACCAAGCACCGCCACCGCGATCAGGAGGAGCTCTACGTCCTGCTCGAGGGCAGCGGCCGGGTGCGGATCGAGCGGGAGGCGGTGACCCTGGCGCCGCTCGACTCGCTGCTGATCGAGCCCGGCTCGGTCCGCCAGCTCTTCAACGACACCGACGCCGACCAGCTCTGGCTGGTCGTCGGCGCCCCGCCGGAACTGGCGAACACGCTCGAGATGACGGAGGAGCTGCTGCGCGAGCTTTATCCCGACGGGCCGAAGGCGATGCCGCCCGAGCTGGGCGGCTGAGCCGACGCCGGCCGCTCGCTAGCCTGACCCCCGGGTTTCGAACGATCAAGGAGGGCTTGGAGATGAGAGTCGGGGTGCTGGGCACCGGTGCGGTCGGCCGGGCGATAGGGACGAGGCTGCTGCAACTGGGGCACGAGGTGACGATGGGCTCGCGCTCGGCCGAGAGCGCAGCGCTGGCCGACTGGGTCAGCGAGGCCGGCGAGGGCGCCCAGGGCGGCACCTTCGCCGACGCCGCCGCCGGCGCCGAGCTCCTCTTCAACTGCACCGCGGGAATTGCCTCGCTGGCCGCATTGGAGGCGGCGGGGGCGAACAACCTCTCCGGTAAGACGCTGGTCGACGTCGCGGTTCCGCTCGACTTCTCGCAGGGGATGCCGCCGAGACTCGCCTTCTGCAACGACGACAGCCTCGGCGAGCGGATCCAGGCCGCCTTCCCCGAGACCCGGGTGGTGAAGGCGCTGAACACGGTCAACAGCGCCGTGATGGTCGACCCGGGCCGCGTCCGCGGCGACCACTCGATCTTCGTCTGCGGCGACGACGGCGCGGCAAAGGCCCAGGTCAGCGGCCTGCTGGAGGCGTTCGGCTGGCCGGCCGAGTCAATCGTCGACCTCGGCGGCATCGACGCCGCCCGGGGCACCGAGATGTACCTGCCGCTGTGGCTGCGGCTCTACGGTCACTTCGGCGACGCCGACTTCAATATCGCGGTCGCCCGCTGAGCAGATGGCTCCCAAGGTCGGGCTGATCGGAGTGCCGACCAGCGCCGGCGCCTTCGCCCCGGGGCAGGAGCAGGCGCCGGCGGCACTGCGGGCCGCGGGGTTGGTGGAGGCGCTCGGCCGGGCCGGAGTCAAGACCCGTGAGCACGGCGACCGCGAGCTCTGGCGCTGGCGCCCCGATCGCAGCGAACGTCGGGCGCAGAACCTCGAGCGGGTGGTCGACATCGTCCGCGACACCGCCGGAAGGGTGAGCGAGTCCGCCGCCACCGGCGAGGTCACGCTCGTACTCGGCGGCGACTGCACGGTCGGGATCGGGACCGTCGCCGGCCACGTCGCCTCGGGTGAGCGGGTCGGCCTCCTCTACTTCGACACCCACGCCGACCTCAACGTTCCCGACAGCGTCCGCGAGGGCGCGCTCGACTGGATGGGCATGGCCCACCTGCTCGGTGAGCCCGGCGCCCGGCCGGCGCTGGTCGAAGCCAGCGGCCGCTCACCGCTGCTCGACCCCGAGCAGGTCGTACTCTTCGCCTGGGGCCCCGAACAGGCCACCGAGTTCGAGGCCGAAGTCGTCGCTCGCCGCGACATCGCCAAGCTGCCGGTGGACGAGGTCGCCGCCGACGCCGAGGGCGCCGCGACGAGGGCGCTGGAGATGCTCGAGCCACGCTGCGATCGGCTCCTGGTGCACTTCGACGTCGACGTCGTCGATTTCACCGACACACCGCTGTCGGAGAACTGGGGCCGCAACGAGGGGCTCCCGTTCGACACCGCCCTGCGGGCGCTTGGCGTGCTGCTGGCATCGCCCCGCCTGGCCGGCCTGACGATCACCGAGCTCAACCCCGACCACACCGAGGAGGGCGGTGGGGCGATCGAGAGCCTCGTGGCGGCGGTCGCCACCGGCCTCGGGGCGTCTCCGGGCCGACCGGCACCTGTCAGGACCACCCCCTGACCCCGGACCGGTCTGTCGAGGCGAGCGGGATCGCCTTCGAGAGCAGCGCCGGCCGCTGGTTGCTCACCGTCGCCGTTGCCGGCTCGGGCATGGCCTTCCTCGACAGCACCGTCGTCAACGTTGCCCTGCCGGACATCGGCAAGGACTTCGGCGCCAGCACCAGCGCTCTGCAATGGATCCTCAACGGCTACCTGCTGACGCTGGCCTCGCTGATTCTGCTCGGGGGGTCACTCGGCGACCGCTACGGTCGCCGCCGCGTCTTCGTGATCGGCGTCGGCCTCTTCACCTTCGCCTCGCTGCTCTGCGCGGTCGCCCCCAACGTCGAGTTGCTGATCGGCGCCCGGCTCATCCAGGGAGTCGGCGGCGCCCTGCTGACGCCCGGCAGCCTGGCGCTGATCGAGGCCCGCTACCGGCCGGCCGACCGCGCCCGCGCGATCGGCGCCTGGTCGGGGCTGGGTGGGGTCGCCGCCGCCCTCGGCCCGCTGCTCGGCGGCTACCTGATCGGCGCCATCTCCTGGCGGGCGATCTTCGTGATCAACCTGCCGCTGGGGTTCTTCGTCGCCTGGGCCGCCGGCCGCCACGTCCCCGAGAGCCGCGACGCGAGCGCCAGCGGGCGCATCGACATTCGAGGCGCCGTGCTCGCGGCGCTCGGCCTCGCCGGCACCACCTACGCGCTGATCGAGGCCCCCGCCAAGGGCGCCTCGGCGGCGATCCTCATCACCGCCATCGGCGGCGTCCTCGCGCTCGTCGCCTTCTTTGTCGGCGAGCGGCGCAGTCCGAACCCGATGCTGCCGCTGGAGATCTTCTCCTCACGCCAGTTCAGTGCCGCCAACGGGGTCACCTTCGTCGTCTACGCGGCGCTCGGCGGCTTCTTCTTCCTGCTCGTCTCCTTCCTGCAGATCTCGATGGGCTACACGCCGATTGAGGCCGGCGCCGCCTCGCTGCCGGTGACCGGACTGATGCTGGCGCTGTCGGCGCGCTCGGGCGCGCTCGCCCAGCGCATCGGACCGCGGATCCCGCTCACCGCCGGCCCGCTGATCATCGCCGTCGGGTTGTTGCTGATGCTGCGGATCCAGCCCGGCGACAGCTACGTGACCACGATCCTGCCGGCGGTGCTTGTCTTCGGCCTCGGCCTGACCCTGGTCGTCGCCCCGGTCACCGCGACCGTGCTCGCCGCCGCCGACACCCGCCACTCCGGCGTCGCCTCGGGGGTCAACAACGCCGTCGCCCGCGTCGCCGGCCTGCTCGCCGTCGCCGTCCTGCCGCTCGTCGCGGGCCTGACCGGTGACAGCTTCTATGACCCGTCGAAGATGACCGACGGCTTCCACACCGCGATGCTCGTCTGCGCCGCACTGGCGCTGGCGGGCGGGGTCCTCGCCTGGTTCACGATCGACTCCGCCATCCTCCACGCCGAACCGGAGCCCGGCGGCGACACCCCCGAGCGGCTGGCAAGCGACTACTCCTGCGCGATCGCCGGCACGCCGCTGCGCCCGGGGCGCGAGCCGGAGTGCAGCGTCGGCGAGGCGGTCGCGCTCAGCGCATCGAGCGGGCGATGACGACGCGCTGGATCTCGTTCGTGCCCTCGTAGATCTGGGTGATCTTGGCGTCGCGCATCATCCGCTCCAGCGGGTACTCCTTGACGTAGCCGTAGCCGCCGAGGACCTGCACCGCCTCGACCGTGACCGCCATCGCGTTGTCGGAGGCGAAGAGCTTCGCCATCGAGGAGTACTTGCCGAGGTCGGGGTCGCCCCGATCGGCCATCGCGCAGGCCTTGTAGAGGAGCTCGCGGGCGGCCGCGGTGCCGGTCTCCATGTCGGCGAGCTTGAACTGGATCGCCTGCAGTTCGTTGATCGGCTTGCCGAAGGCGAGCCGCTCCGCCGCGTAGTCGCGGGCGTAATCGATCGCCCCCTGGGCGATCCCGACCGCCTGCGCGGCGGCGCCCAGCCTGGTCCGCTCGAGAGTTCCCAGGGCGACGCGCATGCCCCTCCCCACCTCGCCGATCACGTTGGCGTCGGGGACTCTGACGCCGTCGAAGGTCGGCGAGCCGGTGGGCGAGCCGTGGATGCCGAGCTTGCGCTCCAGCTTGCCGACTGAGAAGCCGGGCCGGTCGGCCTCGACGACGAAGGCGGTGATCCGCCGCTGCTCGCGGTCGGTGAGGGCGAAGACGACGTAGAAGTCGGCGATGCCGGCGTTGGTGATCCAGTTCTTGGCGCCGTCGATCACCCATTCCTCGCCGTCGCGCACAGCCTGGGTCCGCATCGAGCCCGGATCCGATCCGGCCTCGGGCTCGCTCAGGGCGAAGGCCGGCGACCACTCGCCGGAGGCGCACTTCGGCAGGAAGCGCTGCTTAAGCTCCTTGCTGCCGAAGACGCGGATCGGCAACGTTCCCAGCTCCTGCACCATCAGCATCAGCGCCGAGGAGGCGCAGGCCTTGGCGATCTCCTCGACCGCCATCTGCTGCATCAGCGTCCCGGTGCCGGTGCCGCCGTACTCCTCCTCGAACGGCAGGGCGAGGATGTCGTGCTCGGCGAAGAGCTCGCGGATGTCCCGCGGGTACTCGCCGGTCTCGTCGATCTCCGCCGCCCGCGGCCAGACCCGCTCGCGGACGATCTGGCGGATCGTGTCGCGGAAGTCGAGCAGATCCTGTGGAACCGCGTAGACGCTGTCGGTGGCGCTCGTCATCTCTAGAAGACCGGCGACTCGGTGTAGGTGCCGAAGACCTCTTGCATCGCCGCGATCATCTCGCCCTCGGTGACCTGGACCCGAGCGGCGGCGATGATCGGCTCCATCAGGTTGCCCTCGCCGGCGGCAGCCTCTTTGAGCGTGACGAGTGCCTGCTCGACGGCAGCGGAGTCGCGGCCGGCCTTGACCGCGGCGAGGCGGGCGACCTGCTTGCCTTCGAGCGCCGGGTCGATCTTCAGGGTCGGCATTTCCTCTTCGTCCTCGTCGGTGAAGTCGTTGACGCCGACGACGATCCGCTTGCGCTCGTTCAGCTCCTGCTGGTAGGTGAAGGAGGCGTCGGCGATCTCACGCTGGGGGAAGTTGCGGCGGATCGCCTCGACCATGCCGCCGAGCTCGTCGATCCGGGCGAAGTAGCGGTAGGCCGCCGCCTCCATCTCGTCGGTCAGCTTCTCGACGAACCAGGAGCCGCCGAGCGGGTCGGCGGTGGCGGTGACGCCGGACTCGGTGGCGATGATCTGCTGGGTGCGCAGGGCGACCCGCACCGCCTCCTCGGTCGGCAGCGCCAGGGCCTCGTCGTAGGAGTTGGTGTGCAGCGACTGGGTCCCGCCCATCACCGCCGCCAGCGCCTCGAGCGAGGTGCGGACGATGTTGTTGAGCGGCTGCTGGGCGGTCAGCGAGACGCCGGCGGTCTGGGTGTGGAACCGCAGCCGCATCGACTCCTCCCTGCGGGCGCCGTAGGTGTCGCGCATCTCCCGGGCCCAGATCCGCCGCGCCGCCCTGTACTTGGCGATCTCCTCGAAGAAGTCGATGTGGGAGTTGAAGAAGAAGGAGAGCCGGGGGGCGAAGTCGTCGACGTCGAGGCCGCGCTCGAGCGCCCGCTCGACGTAGGTGAAGCCGTCCTTGAGCGTGAAGGCGAGCTCCTGCTGGGCGGTCGAACCGGCCTCGCGGATGTGGTAGCCGGAGATCGAGACCGGGTGCCAGCGCGGCATCTTCTGCGAGCACCACTCGATCATGTCGGTGACCAGTCGCAGCGCCGGCTCAATCGGGAAGCACCACTCCTTCTGGGCGATGTACTCCTTGAGGATGTCGGTCTGGATCGTGCCGCCAAGGCGCTCCGGCGCCACGCCCTGGCTCTCGCCGACGAGGACGTAGAAGGCGAGCAGGATCGCCGCCGGGGCGTTGATCGTCATCGAGGTGGTGACGCCGCCGAGCGGGATGCCCTCGAAGAGCTGTTCCATGTCGGCGAGGCTGTCGACGGCGACGCCCTCGCGACCGACCTCGCCGAGGCTGCGGTGGTGGTCTGAGTCATAACCCATCAGGGTCGGCATGTCGAAGGCGGTCGAGAGCCCGGTCTGGCCCTGATCGAGCAGGTAGTGGAAGCGCTCGTTGGTCTCCTCGACGGTGCCGAAGCCGGCGAACTGGCGCATCGTCCAGAGCTGCCCCCGGTACATCGAGGGGTAGGGGCCGCGGGTGAAGGGGTAGGAGCCGGGGTGCCCGACCCGCTCCCCCAGCCCGGGATCCAGGTCCTCGGCGCTGTAGAGGGGCTCGATCTCCTGCCCGGAGATGGTCGAGAACTCGGCGTCGCGCTCGGGCGTCGCCTCGTATTTATCCTTCCACCCGGCCGCGCCGTTTTCAGCGGCGCACTTATCGTCGAATACGCGACCCATGGTCAGTAGGAATACCACGTAGCCGCGGCCACCAGGCGATCCAGCAACGGGCCGGCTGGGGGTTCAACCAGGGAGCAGCGTGCGGAGCACCGCCAACATCGCGGCCTCGCGGATCACGCCGGCGGCGAGCGCCCGGTAGATCGAGTCTTCCCGCTTCGCCAGCCGCTCGACCGGCTGCAGCCGCGTCGTTTCCACCGGGGGGGCCGCCCTGGTGGTTACCGCGGTCGATTCCTTGTAAGCGAGGCAGCCGAGGATCCCCTGCGCGATCAGCTGGGCCCGGTCTTCGTCGCCCTGTTCGATCGGGTGCAGCCCGTCGGACTGCATCAGCTCGGGATATTCGGCGAGGAAGCCGGCCCAGTCGGGCACCTGGGTTCCCGGGCGCGAGGCGGCGAACTGCCGCACCACCCGGTTCTTGCCGTCGTTGTTGACGCCTTCGACGGTGTAGCCGTGGACCGTCGGCACGACCATGCAGCGGTCGCCCACCGTCGCCGCGACGGCGGCGAGGTTTTCTTCAAGGATCTGCGGATAGTTGGGGTTGTCGTTGGTGCCGGCGTCGAAGACGATCACCGACTGCGAGGGGTCGTAGCTTTCCTTGAAGAGGTCGAGGATTTCGTAGCTGTTGGAGCCGCCGACCGCGTTGACGGTCAGCTTCACGCCCGGCAGGTACCTCGCCAGGTAGGGCGAGCTCAGTTCCTCAAGGCTGTCCCCGACGACGAGGACGCTACCGCCCGGCGCCGCCCGCGCCGCCGGCACGACTATGGCGAGTGCCAGCATCGCGATCGCGACCCCGACTCCCGCAGACCTCCTGACCTTCGCCATCGTCAGGTTTCTACAGTACCCGGTGGCGCCAGCGGCGGTGGCGGTGGCCGCGCCATTAGCCTTCAGCCATGCGCAGCGGCGGCCCAAGATCGCGATCGGCGAAGTGGACGGCGGCCGGCTGCCTCGTCGTCGTCGCCCTGGCCTTGGGGCTGGACCTGTCCGCCTGCGGCGGCGGCTCGCCAGCGGCGACGGCGAAGGCGCCAGCCGTAGAGCGGGCGAAGGCCTCATCAGAGCCGCCGGGGGGCGGCGGGCGCTGCGCCAACCAGGTCGGTGACTTCCTCGACTCGATGGATGCCCTGCGCACCAATCTCGTGGCCGGCGTCAGCTACGAACAGTACGTCGACGAAGTCCAGTCGATCAGGGCCACCTACCACGGGATCCCGGTCGATCGGGTCGCGCTCGGCTGCCTGAAGGCGGCGGGCACCCCGGGCGAGAACGGGCTCAACAAGTACATCGAGGCGAGCAACGCCTGGAGCGACTGTGTCGAAGTCCCCGGCTGTGAATCGGCCTCGATCGAACCGGCCCTGCAGAGCAAGTGGCGGCAGGCCTCGAAGCTCCTCTCCGAAGCCCAGCAGGGTCTGAAGCGCCTGGAGAAACATCGGACTTCCTCCTGACGGCGCTTTCGGCGCCACCGCTTTGCTGGGAAGATGGCGGTAACGCGATCGGGCACGAGGAGAGGAGCGGCATGGACGCACTGGAGGCGATGAGGACGATCGGCGCGAACCGGTCCTACCTCCCCAAAGACGTCCCCAACGAGGTCATCTACGACGCCGTCGAGTCGGCGCGCTTCGCGCCGCAGGGCGGCAACCGCCAGCCGGTGCGGCTCCTCGTCGTCCGCGACCGGGCGAAGAAAGAGCGGCTGGCCGAGCTCTACATGCCCTGGTGGAAGGCATACTTCGACGCGGCCCAGGGCGGCACCCGCAACCTCGGCGAGTACGCCTCGGCGCGCAAGGCGCTGATGGCGGCCAACGACTTTGCCGAGAACCTCGCCAACCACCCGCTGATCATCGTCGTCTGCGCCAGGCTCGACGCCCTTCACATCACCGACCTCGAGCTCGACCGCCCGTCGGTGGTCGGCGGCGCCTCGATCTACCCGCTGGTCCAGAACCTCTGCATCGCCCTCCGCGTCCAGGGAGTGGCGACGACGATCACCAGCCTGCTCTGCGGCTCAGAGCCGGAGGTCAAGGAGCTGCTGGAGATCCCTCAGGGCTACCTCACCGCCTGCCACGTCGTCGCCGGCTACCCGGCCAAGGGATTCCCGAAGAAGCTGACCCGGTCGCCGGTCGAGGAGACCACCTTCGTCGACACCTTCGGCAACTCGATCGCGGCCCCAACCGCGACCGAGTAGCGACTGTCTACTTCCACATCTCCGCGTCGTCGAGGTAGTTGTGGATGACCTTGCCGTGCGGGAGGTCAAAGTCGTAGACGCCGAAGTAGCACTCGACGATCCGCTTCGGCGCCAGCAGGTGCCAGGGGTCGACCGAGGAGACGGTGTCCATCGTCAGCGAGCCGCGGCCAGCCCAGAGCTTGGAGGTGCCGTCCTGGGCGGTGTGGAGGGTCGCCGGGACGTCGAGCCGGACCAGCTCGGCCACCGAGGGCGGCTTGCCCGCCTCGGAGTTGGGGATGACGCGGGTCGAGAGGACGGGCGTGTCCTCGAGCTCGGCCGGGTCGGCGAGGCGGTCGCAGACCATCGTCGCGGTCATGATCCGCTGCCCCTTCGGGCGCTCGACCGTGAACACCATCTGCTCGCCGTAGGGGGCCCGGGAACCGCCCCAGTTGCGCTCGAACACGGCCATCTTCTTCGCGTAGCCCCAGATCTCGCGGCCGGCGCCGAGCGGGATCTCGTTGTCGACGAGGATGAACGGCTGGTAGAGGTAGACCTGCTCGCCGTACTTGGCCCGAATCATCACGTAGGCCTCGTGGTAGGGGCCGAAGGTTGAGAACGGGACCCAGCGGGCCCAGGCGATGCAGGTCGGCGTCTCGTCGGCGATCTCCAGGCCGGGAGGGAGCAGCTCTTCGACCCCCGCCTCGTCGGCCTCGTAGACGATGAAGCAGTCTTCGACGCCGCGGTAAAGGTACGGCGGCGGCCCGTACATGCTCCCGGA